>PLST01000002.1 GCA_003164255.1 Acidobacteriaceae bacterium
GGAAGGGCCCGCGAGATCCTTGAATGCATCGAGCGGACCAACCTCAAGCTCAGGCAAGCCCACTGGCTTCTCAACCGTTTTTCCAACGGAAACAATTTGCCCCGCGCCAGGACCAATCATTGCCACGCTCTCCAGGTTCCCACCCCTCAGCGGAAGCATTCCATTTTCATTCTTGAGCAGGATCGCCGCATCAATAGAGGTCTTCTCCACAATCTTGACGTTCTCGCGATGGTTGGAGGAAGTGACATCGAGTTTGTTCTTGCCATCCAGGAAGCCAAACCTGTCCATCTGCAGCAGGACCCGGCCCGCGGCGCGCGTGATCGTTTCTTCCGAGACGATCCCAGCTGCAACCAAGTTCTTCAGATTCGTCGCATTCTCCGGCTCGCGCACGGTGAAATGTGAAGCATGTGGAGCAGGCGGCGGCTCTTCAGGAAGCCTTCCACTGTCCGTGAGAGCGGGGCCATCCGGCTTGCCATCCTCTGGAGCCGGACGAGCCACTCCGTTGACAAAATAAGACCTTCCTGCGAACGAAACAGGGAGCGGCCCCGGCATCTCCACATCCACCCCGCTGTTGATGAAATCCGTTGCATGAATCGCGCCCCAATCAGAGGTCACGAATCCCTCGAAACCCATTTCTTCTCTGAGAAGTTTCTTCAACGTGCTGGCATTTCCACACGAATAAGCTCCGTTGATCTTGTTGTAGGAGCACATGATGGACGAAACTCCTGCGCGCACAGCCGCCGCAAAGGGCGCGGCGAACACCTCATGAAGGGTCTGTTCGTCAATGAAGACATTACTTCCATCTGTGTCATACCCGATGAAGTGCTTGACCTGCGCCATCACGCCCTGTTGCTGGATCCCGGTAACCTCTTCCGCACCGAGTTCACCCGTCAGAAATGGATCCTCCCCAAAGGTGTTGTAACTGCGCTCAAAGCCAAGATCTCTGTCGATATTGATGAATGGCTGTAATGCGACGCTCACACCATGCGATCTGGCTTCCCGGCCAATTACCTCGCCGTTCAATCGCGCATCTTCCCGGCTGAAAGTTGCTGCCAGTCCCATGGTTGAAGTTGGTGCAATTGAAGGGACCCTCGTAAGAACCCCCGGAGGTCCATCCGCAAATCGCATGGGAGGGATGCCAAGTCGCGCTACCCCAGGAAGGTACCCGGCCTCTCCCTGGTACGTTGCAGCATCCTCACCCGTGCCATGAATCATGCTGATCTTCTCATCCAGCGTCATCTGTGCCAGCAACCGGTCAGCCCTTCGATTGCCTGTGATGCTTGATTGTTGAGCCAGCAGGCTCGTAGTCGACGCAATGTAGAGTGCAAACCCGATCAGACGGACGCTCTTGTGGACCCTTTTCATTCCGGCACCTTATCTTCTCGCGACCAAATTGCGTTTCTGTCTCCCAATTTCAACCATCCACTCGCTGTTCTCGATTTGGGGCTCTTCGTTGGAACGAGGTATCTCATTCATGTGCCAACCAGGCTCTGACCGACAATTTGTCGCGTAAACAGCAGACATGATGAAGTGCTCCGGTTACCGCACAGACAATGAAGGGGCTACGCGCTCCATTCCCCTTCCGCTTCAACCAGAATTTGAAGTGCCTCTTGAATATCCGGAGCTGAATAACCTTTGCAGTGCAGCATGTCTTCAACAGCCCGCTTGGTCAGGTTGAGGACCTGTTGCCCTTCGGGATCCGTAACAATAACCTGCACCCGGTATTTCCGGTGAGCTTCTGTCGAGGCGGTTCCGGGTTGACGTGGCGCGTCCTCGAAGTTGGTGAGTTCTCGCTGCATGGCTTTGTGGTTGTCTCGTAGCTTTGCACCTCGATTGCACACATTCTGTTTCACAACGCTCTCCAATCCCGCAAGTGTTCGCCAAGTTCGGAATTCGTTCGCTTCTCTTGCTCCAGGATCGTCGCTCCAACTGCCCAGAACATCTGATACGCGCAGCGCTACCATCAAGGGCGCTTTTCACCTGAATGGTCCGCACGGCTCAGGGTATAAAGATGCACCTTGGGAACAGCTTCAGCATAGATGGCGTCTTCAAGCGAGCTTTCAAAGACGTCTACAACATCTTCCTTCCCCTGCACTAAACCCAGATCGGCGTTCCGGATCAGCATCCGCATATGGACGCCATGGGCTTGGTCTCGGTCAGCAATCAGCCAGGCTACGCGCTGAGCCTGGTCACGCATCGGGGTTGCAAATTCGGCGAGATTGACTCCTTGATTGAGCTCTTCGCCAGAAAACTTGCCTGCAGGTTGATCGTCGATGACCAGCTCGTAAAGGCCCGGCTCCAGTCCGGTGACGCGCAATGATTCCTGGTTCAGCTGCTGTTGAATGTCCGTCAATTGGAACAAGAGCGCTAGGGTCGCGTTTCCCTTGTCAAAGGGAAGCGGCAGTGCCTCCTCTTTCTCGCTCCAATGCAATGTCTGGTCGTCGTGTGTAAGCCCACTCACGGTTGCGTTTTGGGCTTCGACCAGTTTGACTGCATTGGCATCGATGATCACCGAAGAGACTTCGGCGGGCGCATCCCACGCCTTCAGAAGGGTCTCTGCCATCACCCAGTGAGCAATGACGTCGGGATGCACACGATCTGGCAGCAGCAGCCGAGCTACATTCGGATCAAAGGCCTCGGCATGTTCAAGCAGCGCGACTACCGGAGGGTTGAAGTTCACGAACGAAGCGTTGTGACTCCTGGCCAGATTTCTGTCGAGTTCGGCATATTCTCGCAAAACAGAGTTGTAACCGCCGGGAAACCATACAGGCCGCGTCACATCGTCAAGCGGCGATGGACCAAGCAGTGTCACCCGAGCGCCGGGGGCATGTTCATGAATGGATTGGAGCAGGTGTTCGTATCCGCTGGTGTAGGCTGACTGAATTTTCTCCGTGAACGGAGTGTAACTCCCATCGTTCATCCCCAGCATCACTGTGATCACCGAGGGCCTATGCGGAAAGACATCGCGTGCCAGGCGCTCGTCGATTGTTCCGCCGCTGCCCCCGTTTACCCGATCCCCACCCACACCGGCGTTATAGAAGTGTACTCGCATCCCTGGGAACCGCGTCACGGTGTAGAGCTCAACCCACTGGGTATAGAGGCTCTGTGCGGTGATGCTGTCGCCGTAAAAAACGACAGTATCTCCATTCTTGAGCCTGAAAGATTGCGCCTCCGCTTCCATCGATCCCCACGCGGCCCAGGCGAGGGATAAGCATGCCACCGACAGGAAAATGAATTTGAACTTCGTTTGCAAGCGGCACCCTTTGACTGTTTCTTCCGGAAGTCGACCCGCCAATGTTGTGCTCTTGGCTGATCCACGATCAATTGACACCGAACAATCCCCTCAAGGCAACTGGTCAATCGCTTCCTTACGACAGGCAGGTCGAAGCACATCGTGCCCCGACCTGCCATGGCAAACAACTTGCTTGATCGCCGCTAGAATTCGAAACGGCCGCCCACCTGAAGGACCCGCCCCTGGAACGTTCCAGACACCTGCCCAATGAGCGCGTTGTTGCCTCCAACCTGAAACGAACCGCCAGGGTTATTGAAGTTATCGTGATTCAGAACATTCAATGCCTCGGCGCGAAGCGAGAGGGTGCCACGCTCGCCAAGCAGCCAGGGGAACTGGATCTTCTTGCTGAGCGCCGTGTCGAGTGTGAAGTAGCCCGGTCCGAAGAAGTTGTTCTGCCGGCCGTTTTCGCCTTCCGTGAGAGTTCCCGGCGGCACAATGAACTGGTTTGCCGGGCTGCTAAAGACCGAACTGGGCTGATTGAAGAATGCGGCATGCGCCTGCGAACGGCTGATCTTGCGCTGGCTGCCAGTGTATGCAGGAAGGTCGAACAACGTGCCGTCGCCATTGAAGTCATCCGTGGTGTCCGCGATCGTGAATGGAGATCCGGTCTGGGCAATGATCGTATCGCTCAGGTTCCATCCACCAACGACTTCGTTGAGCAGGCTGTTTGAGGTGAACCTTGGCGTTGTGTAGACCTGCGTGAGCGTGAAGCGCTGCCGCGTGTCCCCGGCGAGGTAGCTGTACTGGGAGTGGACATTGTATTGGTCGGTCCACTGGCTAATCGGGTCACCCAGGCCTTTGCCCCAGGTGTACGATGCCTGGTAGGTGAGCTTCCCAACAGTCTGTCTTGCAGTGAGGATCAGTCCGTTGTAGTCACCCATGCCGGCGTTGCGATAGAACTTGATCTTCCCAAAATCCGGATTGTATCCGGGGAGAAGCTGATTCCCCCCCTGGGCCGTGGTTTGAAACTTTCCGGACAACGTGTTGACGTCTGTGAGCGCCAGAAGCCCATACGAGTAAGAGCCCGTGTAAGTCGCTCCTACAACAATGTTCTTGGGGAGTTGCCGCTCAAGACCAAGGTTGAACAGAACCGTTCGCTGTGCATTCAAATTCGGATCGACTCCGTACAGGTCGCCAATCACCACATTCCCGCTTCCATCCAAAGGCGCACCGTCGGGCTTATACCCGTAGATCGAAATGGATGGGAACTGGAAGCCATAGGGATTGCCTCCTGGAGGGCCTTGCGTCGTAGTCGTGCCATAGCTGAGCAACGCCTTTGGGGTGGAATAGTAGCCCAGCGTCTCGGACAGGCGCACCGGCGGTTGAGTCGGAATGCTGATGCTCACGTCGGAAAGATTCAGATCATCCGAATAGAGCCCGCCACCGCCGCGCACGACTGTCTTTTTGTCGAATGGCAGGGTGTAGGCAAATCCGGCACGAGGCAGGAAGTTGTTATTTCTCTGGCTTGTATAAACATTATTCACGGCGCTTACATAAAGACCTGCAACCTGCTGCTGAAGCAGACCTCCGCCACCAAGAGAGACGTTCGCAAATTGCTCCGCGTTCTTCCCGTATGCGATCGGATTGCCGAAATCGTCCCAGCGAATTCCGTAATTCAAAACCAGGTTCGGCGTCACCCTCCAGGAGTCCTGCACATAAGCGCCGAAGCGTGTGGCCTGTGCACCAAACAGTTGCGGAATGAACTTGCCGCCCAACGGTCCTGCCTGCGCGGAGAGGGTATAGATCAATTCAAGATCCGGTGCATCGCTCAGGTAGTCGTACAGGAAGAATGAAAAATCTCCGAACGGCCGGCCATAAACAGCGCTCTCGTCGTTCGACTCGTTGTTGTAAGCGCCTTGAAACCCAAACGTAAAATTGTGTTTTCCCTTAGCCCACGAGATGGCGTCGCGACCGTAGCTCTGGTGCTCCCTTTCGAGTTCGATGAACTTGATCAGATTCAAACCCGCGCAGGTGCATCCAGAAAGATACGGCAGCAGAAGCTGGCTCTGGGCGCCTTGGCCAGGTCCGAAGAAGAAGTAAAAGCGCGTCTGTCCAAAGCTGGCTTCATTCAGGAGTGAGCTGGTAAATGCATGGGTGTAGTTCCCGGCCAAGTAATAGCCAGTGCTCGGAGTCACGCCGGAAAGTGTCGACTGGATCGCGGGCGATACGCTCTTCTGGTCAAAGCGGAAAAAGCTGAGGTAGGCGCGATCCCTGCCTTCGCGCAAGGAGTGATCCAGACGGAAGTTGTACTGCTCGCCATTGTTGAAAAACGTTGCATTGAAAGCAGCCTGGTCCCAGATCGGTTGATCACACGGAATCGGAATCATGCCCTGAGTCGGCTGGGCCGATGCCCCTCCCGAGTTGCATGGAATTGAACTGCCAGTTATGAAGTTGTACCCGCCCAGGTCTCCACCAGTGGTAAGAACCTGCGTGGTACCGGGGCGTGCATTGTCAGCAGGATAGGGGGCTAGCCCATGCGATATGTTCTGGGAGTTGGGGTAATTCTGCTCGCCCCAGGTGATGAACGAAGGATCATAGAATGTTCCAAAGCTGCCCGCCGGGGTGGCGTTTCCCTGGTTGAAGTACGACCCGAAGAAGAACGTGCGGTCCTTCCAGATGGGGCCGCCAAGAGCAGTTTCAATGTACTGTTGGCGGAACGGCGGATGATTCACCGAACCATCTGAATTCGCCCGGAATGGCCCGCCCGTGTAGGTGTAATCGGCATCGCCATGGAACTTGTTGGTACCGGACTTGGTGGTAATGCTGGTCTGAATGCCGCTCCCCGCACCGTTCTCGACAGCGAATGTCGTCGTTTGCAAAGCAATTTCCTGCACCATGTCCGGATGTGGAATCAGGTTGATGTAGCCGGTGCTGGGCGGATTTCCTACACCGCTGGTGCCACCAAGTTCGCTCACAACCGGGATGGAATCCAGAACAAACGTGTTGCCCGCAGTTCCTCGGCCATTGACCGACTCTGGAGAATTATCGCGATTGATCGCAACATTCTGGTGACCCTCGTCGATTCCAGTCGCACCGGGCGCAGTCTTCAGCAATCCGAGTGTTCCCCTGCTCTCCAGCGGAAAGTCGGCAATCTCCTCGGAACTCAGAGTGTATTGAATGCGGGTCTCCTCCGGATTCAGTCCATGACTGTCCTCGGCGCTCACCGTGACTACATCCTGGGTTGCCCCGACCTTGAGTTGGATGTCGACGCCGGCGGTCTCCTGCGTCGAAAGCTGAATCGGCTGAACCGTCTTCTCAAATCCCTGGGCGCTTACCGTCACCGTGTAAGAACCGGGCGCCAGTCGATTGAAATAATACTGACCGGTTGAGTTGCTTACGAACGTCTGACTCACGTTTGTATCCGTGTTCGTCAACGTCACCTTTGCGCCCACCACCACCGCGCCCTTGGGATCAGTCACCGTTCCTTGCACATTCGCCGAAAATTGGGCAAAGGCTGGAGCGAGAAACAACCCGAATACGACCAAAAACCATAGTTTGCGCACATCCCCTCCAAGTAATGCAGATTTATTCGGCAACGAATTTCGTTGCTTCTTGATTGCGACACAAGGGTAGTAGTGCATGTGATCGCAGGCAATGGAAATCATCTCCATGATTGAATTACTGATATGATGTAAATGAGTTCCATCAATCAACTGATCTGTATATTTTCTTGACTTTTGGGCATTTTTCTGGAAATAACCCCTTCCACAGCTTGGATTTGTTTCTTCTCTGATAGTTCTGATGGACTATCTGGTATGACTTCCGGAAATATCGATTTTCATCGCATCGCAACCGATCAAGTATTTGAGGCACACCGCAAGAGTGTTGGCTGCATTGCAGAGGTCTTTGAGCTTGTTCTTCGCTGGTGCTGACAAATATAGATATTTCGGTATCGACAAACTTGCGAAAACATTTGATATGATTCTCGACGTGCCAAGAACGAGAACCGAACGCGTGCAGGTTGTAAAGAAGAAACTGTTGAGCATCATCCAGGCTGAGAGTTCCCGCTCTGGTCAACGGTTTCTGGCAAATCGTGCGATCGCAAAGCGATTTCATATCAGTTATCAAACTGCGGACAATCTTATACGGGAACTTGTGCAGGAAGGACTGCTCGAACGACGACCGGCGTCAGGAACCTACTATCCTGGCGGCCACAAGCAAACATCGGGTGTCCTTCTCATCTTCAATGCCCGCGCTAAAAGGAAAACGAGTTTTGGTTCGCGGCTCCTTGAAGAGTTGACTTCCCATCTCGACCGCGCCGGTATCCCCTGGCGCATGAGTTGGACGACCAGCCTCAACCCGCGAACTGAGGGCCTGCCGAAGGAGCGATACCCTGTCATCTGGGAGCGCCTGGACGTGGTGGACCGTGCAGTGCAGTTAGGACGCCATGCACTGCTGCTCAACTATCGGCCGCCGCCCGGCTTGGCTTCGTCCCTGATTGACAGCGTTTCGGTCGACGACTTTTCAGGGGGCGCAGGTGCAGCTCAATACTTCAAGCGGCAATTCCCAAGAGCATCTCGCGTTGCAATCCTGTCCGGTCCCGCGGACGACATTCGCAGCACAGCAAGAGTGAATGGATTTCTGTCTGTCATGCCGGCGACGGTATTTGTTTCGCCCACCTGGTACTACGAAGGCGCCATCAAGATTGCCGATAAGGTTGTCGCAGCGGGAGCCGACGGAATCTTCTGTTGCGCAGATCGTCTCGCGGAAGCAGTAGTCCGGAGTTGCATACGGAAGGGCGTCAAGAGGCCACCTCTCGTCAGCTTCGACGATGCGCCCATCGCACAATGGCTCAACCTCACCACCATGGCCATTCCCTGGACAGAGTTGGTCTCAGCAGCCGTACGTGTCATCAAACAGCGCCAGTTTGACAATACATCGTCGGCAATTGCACAACTGATCTCCACCAAGTTGATCATCCGCAGTTAGGAGCCGTTGGGCATTCCGTGATTCCGTGCGAGTGGATCTGAGGTTGCCTTACACCTCACACAGTTCGACGGCTTGACGCAAGCTCGTCAGGGGGTCCCCCGTAGGCACGAACTCGTGCGCAACATAGTCTTGAAACTTTAGATCTGCAATCGCGCGCATCACACCGTCCCACTGCACCTCCTGTTGATTGTTCAGTTCGTGCCGTCCGGGTACACCGCCAGTGTGAAAATGCCCAATCCATTGCATGTTGTCGCGGATCGTTTGGATCAGATCGCCTTCCATGATCTGCATATGGTAGATGTCGTAGAGTAATTTCACGCGGGGCGAAGCGACCTCCTGCACCACCCGAACACCCCACGCCGTATGATCGGCCATGTAATCGTGATGGTCCTTCTTGCTGTTCAGCAGTTCCAGGTTAATCGTAACCCCATGGTCCTCGCCGATCTTCTTGATACGGTTCAGGCCGATCACGGTGTTGCGCGCTCCCTCCTCGTCCGGCATTCCTCTCCGGTTTCCCGAGAACGTAATCACGTTGGGGACGCCCAGCTTCGCGGCCAATGGGATGTTCTTGCGAAAGGCCTCCTCAATCGCCTTGTGATTCTCCACGCGATTCAGTGCGTTTCCGATGTCGCCGCCTCCCGCATACCCCATGGTGCAAATCAGTCCGTGCCTTTGTGGTACACCCCACTCTTCAGGTTCAAGCAGATCTATACCCTTTAACCCGATGTTTGCCGCAAAGGCGCAAAGCTCGTCCAGTGCAATCGATTCGTAGCACCAGCGGCACACGGATTGTCGGATTCTTCCTCTTCTTGTAAGCGAATCTCGTGCCCCGGACATTTGCCCGTCTGTGGTCCCGATTCCTGGGAGAACCGCTAATGCTCCGGCACCCTTCATCACATCTCGGCGAGAAATCTTCCTATAGTTCATCCAGTGACACCTCTGGCTAAGCCACAATAGTACAAGACCGCCCTTCTTTTGCGGAATGCACATAGCATTCACTCAAAGCAGATGGAGCCAACTTGCGGCCCCCCTTCGCACAGATGCCTACACTCGCGGATCTGCGCGCAAATCGCGCCATAGGCTATCTTTTCCAGAGCGAACCAGACGAAAAAGGGGGGGCGGGTCACTGACCGACAGCAAGGCGAGGACTCCCTTTGGGTGCGCACCAGGCCTGGGGCATGAGTGCGATCCATGCGATGACGAGCAAAGGCTTCTTCATGCCGGTCTTTCCAAGGGGAACCCTATCGACCTCTGCCTAAACCGCTGTCGGGGATCCCACGCCGTGATGAACGCACGGAAGATAGCAAGACTAGATCCCGTCTGTGAACGGAGCCTGTCCTCCTGATAGCGGAGAACCGAAATTTCGGTGATCTCGCCGACGATCTTCGTGCCGAGAAGACGGCTGACGTGTCCGAGCGCATACTCGGCAAAAGACGCCGACCGGTAACGGAGCCGGTAGCCCGTCAGGTATTCCTCGATGATCTCCTCAAGAATCCGGACACGGTTCTGCCGAACCTCTTTGAAGTTGTTGTACCCGGCTTCGAGTGTTTTCCGGTGCTGGCGTTCAGCGTCTTTCGCGACGGTTCGCGATGTCGATTTTGTCGGTTCGTCGATGCGTTCTCCCGCGAAGCGAAACCGGTACCACCAATATTTTCCTCTTGGATAAGTTGACATTCGGGTCTCCTGTCCTTTCGGTGAGCGCGCCTGTGTGGGCGCGCGACTGAAGATTCAGGCGAAGGCAAAACTCGATCAAATTTCAGAAATCCCGGCGCCACACGAGAGCGTGGTTCAGGACATGAGGCTGGAGGTCTGGAGTCGATCTATCGAGGGGAGCCACAACTGAGATCGGTTGCTATGGGTTAGCACCGGT
>PLST01000101.1 GCA_003164255.1 Acidobacteriaceae bacterium
GCCCTTTCAAAACTGGTTTACAGTGCATGCGAAAAAGCTCTAGCTTTCAGCTTTCAGCTAATCATGGCTGGCTTTGTGGTGCACTTGCTCTTGAATCCTCGCTTAGAAAAAATAAATGCTGAGGGCGACTGCGGCCAGCAGGATCGCGGAGGTCACTGTCTCGGGGCGCTTCCACCAGACAACAGTGGGCGCGCGCGCTTTTGACTTGGTGCGTGTTTTGATCTGGACCAGATTGTCCGGCTCACTGTTGAACTCTCCCGATGCAAAGGAACTCACGGCCGTGGTGACGATGAGATTCGCGAGAAACGCGAGAACTGCCGTCCAGAAACAGACTGCAAGAAAGCCCGGATAGCGAATGAGAGGAAAGATCCATCCACCGTGCAGGCCGGGCTTGACGCCTTCGGGCAGCGCGAGGCCGTAGTGCAGCAGGGCCACTGTCATTGATGCAACGAGTCCGGCGAATGCGCCATTTGCTGTTGCGCGCTTTGTGAAGATTCCCAGCAGCAATGTTGCGAGTTGCGGAGCACTGACGAGAGCGAAAAAAAGCAGCAATGCGTCGGCAAAACTGAGATTGATCGCGCTGCATGCGTTGAGAGCGAATGCTGCGCCGACGGCGAGCGCCATGAATGCAAGCGAAGACCACCGTCCTACTTTGATTGTGCGACGATCTTCGTTAATTATCTGCAATGACGGCCTGGCGAGGTCGAAGGTGAAGACGGCGTTGAAACCAGAGACGCTTGCCGAAAGCGAGTTCATGAGAGCGGCGAGCAGAGCCGATATGCCGAGGCCGAGTAGACCTGTGGGAAGCAAATGCATCAGGATTGCCGGCGCGGTGCGGTCGTAGTCGGGCAGAGATTGTCCCGTGGCGCCGTGAAGCGGAGCGCCGTTTGCATCCGCGCGCGCGGGCACAAGGCCGCGGCCTTCCGCCGCATCGCGGGGAACTACTGTGATCTCATGAATGATTGCGCCGTTTTCTTCGCGCACAACGGTTGAATTTTGCGGCGTGGGAAGGCTGATGGCGATGGCGCCGGAAAGCACGAGCAACAAAGGAATGAAGAGCCGCAGGGCTGCGGCGATGAGCGGGATGCGGCGCGCGGAGGGCGCGTCTTTCGCGGCGATTGCAAATTGCAGAACGCGGAAGTCGGCGCACCAGTAGCCTGCCGAGAGAACCAGACCGGCGGCCAGAGCCATGAGTGAGACGCTTGCGCTGGACGCACGCAGAGAGAGGTCTGCGGGCAGCGCGGCTTTGAGCGCGGAGAATCCGCCGATGTTTCTGAGACCGATGAAGGCAACGGGAAAAAAGGCGACGACGATGACGAGGAATTGCACGGCTTGATTGAGGATGGACGCCGCAAGGCCGGCAAAGAGGACGTAGATGAGGACCACTGCTGAAGAGAGAAGAACGATGAAGAAGAAGACGAGAGTGCGCGGCACACCTAACGAATAGAAGAGCGCATCGAAGACGTGCATGGCCTGAAAGAGGCGCGCCATGAGGTAGAGCGACAGGCCTGCGCCTGCAATGGTTGCGAGCGCGAAGCAGTATGCGTTGAGCAGACCGGTTTTGCGGTCGAAGCGCTGGCGGAGGTATTCGGGGACCGTGCGCGCGCCGGAGTTGACGAGGGCCGGAACGATGTAGAGGGCCGCGAAGAGCAGGGGCGGGATAGAGGCGATGACGAAGAACTGCGCGGCGGCAAAGCCGTATTGCGCACCGGCGGCGACCGTGGCGATGAGTTCCTGCGCGCCGAGGCCGGCAGCGGCAAGGGCCACGGCGCTGAGCCATGTGGGAAGAGCACGGCCGGCTTGAAAGAAGTCCGCGGAGGTCTTGATGTTGGAGCGGAGGGAGAGGCCCAGGGCGAGAACGCAAAAGAGAAAGACGAGGACGATGAACCAGTCGATTTGGGTGAGGGTCGGGAGCAACGAATTCCTTTTTTGCGGGAGCGTGTTTTTTCAAAAGGGCCTGAATGGCCTGTAAACCAGTGTAAATGTTCAGCTTTATTCGACCGAAACCATGCAAAATGTTTATTCAGAGTGTTATGAAACCACGCGAAATGTTCAATCCAGTTGATACGATTTTCGAGATACTTAACCCAGAAATTCCACGAATTGGGTGTTTTGTAACCGGAGAATTTCCCATTTCAAACTAAAGGGTTGTCGAGAATTGCCTGAAAACACGCTAAAAACGCGTTTTTGGCGATTAAATGCGTGCATATTGGGCTGTTTTGNNAAAAGCTCGATGGGAAGTTGGTTTTTTCCCACTCATCCGCGATGAGGCGCTGCGGATGAATCGAGGGGCACAGCTTTTTTCCTTGTTGAGTTGCAGCCGGACTCGGGCGATATAATTCCGAAAACTTTGGTTAAGAGATGAGGCATTGACGTTGAAGGCTGGACAGGGTTCAGGAGATGGGGTCCGGCGTGGCTTGCGCGAGAGTTGGGGCTTGCTGCCTGCGGAGTTGCGGACGCTGCGGTCCCTCAATAGTCCGGTCAAGATTCAGAAGTTTATTGACGGGCTCGCGTATCAGTATGCCGATACGGCAGGGTCGCCCCGGCGGGTGTTGCGGGAGCGGCGGGGGCATTGCCTGGAGGGAGCTCTGCTGGCTGCCGCGGCGTTGCGCGTGAACGGGCGTCCGCCGCTGGTGATGGATCTCGAGAGCGTGCGCGATGACGATCACGTGGTGGCGCTTTACCGGGAGCGAGGGCTGTGGGGCGGAATTGCGAAGTCAAACTATGCGGGACTGCGCTTTCGCGCGCCGGTGTATCGCACGCTGCGTGAGCTGGCGCTGAGCTACTTTGAGCACTACTACAATCTGCGCGGCGAGCGGACACTGCGGGCCTACTCCGTGGCAGTGGATTTGTCGCGTCTGGACGCGAGGCACTGGATGACGGACGAGGAAGAGGTGTGGAGCGTGCCGGAGTTGCTGATTGCGGCGCGGCATTACCCGATTGTTCCCGACAAGGTGGCTCGGGCGCTGCCGCGGATGGACCGGAGGAGTTTTGAGGCGGGGATGCATGGCACGGTGAAGCACTGAAAGACAGTGGTCAGAGATCAGTTTTTGAATTTGCGCGGGACGTGATTTGTTTTTTGGGAGGTTTTGGGGGGTGA
>PLST01000430.1 GCA_003164255.1 Acidobacteriaceae bacterium
ACTGCAAGAGCGCGACGTTGGTGTATCTGAGCGGTCTACATTATCCCTTTTTCTTCTCAGACCCCTGGTCTGCGGCGCTCGAGGGAAAGAAGGTGCTTGTGATCTCGCCATTTGTCGACTCGATCAGGAGACAGCACGACAGGTATGAAACTCTCTGGGACGATCCGCGCGTGTTGCCTCAGTTCGAGTTGTTGACCGTACGCGTGCCAATGAGCGCCGGACTGGTGGAACCGGTCGATGCTGACTGGACCTCGGCGCTTGCTCGGTTGAAGGACGAGATGAGCCAACTGGACTACGATGTCGCTCTCGTGGGCGCGGGCGCCTTCTCGCTTCCACTTGTTGTCCATGCCAAGCAGGCGGGGCGAGTCGGGATTCATCTTGGCGGTCCGCTGCAAATCCTGTTTGGAATCCTGGGCGGGCGCTGGACCTGGAACCCGGANNAGGAAATGGAGGCGGTACCTGATCTGGGCGGCGCGTCTCCTCAAAGTGGCCGGATTTGGAAGGCTGGCCTGTTGTGAAGATCGTTGGGTTTTCCGAGGGGCCGAGGGGCGACTCACCGGGAATTGTGAGTGTACCGACCATTCTGAAGAGCACGGCGGAACATGGCCACCAGGTTGTTCTGCTGATGGGCGGCGCAGTCAATGCCGGAAACGAATCTTATGTGGTTCCTGACGCAAACGTTGCCCTGGGCCGGAAGCAGGGCGAAGGGACGTTTGGCATTGTGCTTGTGAGGGCATGGACTCATTGGAGGTTTTGCCCCGAGATCTTGTGGCGATTCAGAAAGCTGTTGCAATCGACGGATTTTGTGATGGTGCATTCGCTCTATTCCTTTCCGGTGCTGGCCGGATACTTGATGGCACGGATCTACGGGAAGCCGTATGGGATTTATCCGCATGGAGTGCTTGCGCCCTTCCAGCGCCAGGTAAGCGCGCAGAAAAAAGCGCTCTATAACAAGCTGTTCGTGAACCAGATTCTTGACCATGCATCCGTGATCTTTTTCAGCGCCGAGGGCGAACGGGAAGAGACCAGACCACTGAAGCTCAGAGCGCCGTCGGTCATTGTTCCCGACGGATTTGACGCGAGCGGGTTCGCGGCGCTTCCCGCGCGTGGACGATTCAGGGCTCGTTTTTTCAGCGGACATACCGGCCCGCTGGTTCTTTTTCTGGCGCGCCTGAATGCGAAGAAGGGGTTGGATCTGCTGGTGGAGGCGATGGCGGAGGTGATTCGCGAGAGGCCCGACGCGCGGCTTGCGATCGTTGGACCGCCAGACCCGGCGCCGTTCAAGAAGCAGGTTCAGCAGTGGGTGCAAGACGCGGGAATCGAGGCCCAGACCGTGCTGACGGGGAACGCTGACGCGGAAATGAGACTGGAAGCATTTGCCGACAGTGATGTGTACGTGCTTCCGTCGCATAATGAGAATTTTGGATTCAGCGTTTTTGAGGCGATGGCCTGCGGCGTTCCGGTAGTGGTGAGCGACACGTTGAACTTCGCAGGCGAGTTTGCCGCCAGTGGCGCCGGTGTCTCGCTGCCAAGGAGTGCGAACGAGTTCTCCGCGGCGATTGTGAATCTTTTGGATCGGCCGGATCTTCGGCGTCAAATGGGCGCGTGCGGGAAGCAGTTTGCGCGCCAGTATTCGCAGGAAGAGACGGGCGCCAAGGTGGCCGCGACGATCGAGAGCATTGTCGAAAGGCGTACCTTGCCGGCCAACCTGGCTCCCATGCTGGCTGGCGGGGCGAGATGAGAATGGCAGGAAATTGGGAGTGAGCAACGAGGAGAACCGATGAAGCGGATACTTGTGAACGGAGCGGGCGGATTTATCGGCGGCCACATGGTGAAGCGCCTGAAGCGTGAGGGGCATTGGGTTCGTGGCGTTGACATCAAGCATCACGAATATGCGGTGTCGCTTGCGGACGAGTTCATTCTGGGCGATCTTTGCGATCAGCG
Source organism: Acidobacteriaceae bacterium (assembly GCA_003164255.1). Lineage (GTDB taxonomy): Bacteria > Acidobacteriota > Terriglobia > Terriglobales > Acidobacteriaceae > Telmatobacter. The sequence goes on from PLST01000430.1 coordinate 1,945, forward strand.
GGTGATTGCCGAGGCGGTTGACGGAATCGATGAGGTGTACCAGTTTGCAGCGGACATGGGTGGCGCGGGGTACATCTTCACCGGGGAGCACGATGCGGACGTCATGCGCAACTCGGCGACGATCAATTTGAACACGCTTCACTACGGAGTTCAGGCGGGGGTGAAGAAGTTTTTCTATTCTTCATCGGCGTGCATTTATCCGGCCTACAACCAGGAGGACGCGCAGAATCCCAAGTGTAGTGAGGAATCGGCCTATCCTGCGGCGCCTGACAGCGAGTATGGATGGGAGAAGCTTTTCAGCGAGCGGCTTTATCTGTCGTACATGCGGAACTACGGAGTAGCGGTGCGTGTGGCGCGTTTTCATAACATTTTCGGAATTGAGGGCACCTGGACCGGTGGCAAGGAGAAGGCGCCCGCGGCGATGTGCCGCAAGGTAGCGGAGGCGGAGGATGGCAGGGAGATCGAGATCTGGGGTGACGGGGAGCAGACGCGATCGTTCTTGTATGTGGACGAGTGCGTGGAGGGAGTACGTCGGCTGGTGGAGTCAGACTTCAGCGGTCCGGTGAACATTGGCTCCGAGGAGATGGTGACGATCAACCAGCTTGCAGAGATGGTGATGCAGATTGCCGGCAAGAAGCTCGCGCTCCGGCACATTGCGGGCCCGCTTGGTGTGCGCGGCCGGAACTCTGACAACCATATGATTGCCGAGAGGCTTGGTTGGAAGCCAACGCGACCGCTGCGCGAAGGAATGGAAAAAACCTACGGCTGGATTCATGAGCAGGTGATGAGCGCGCGCGCCCAGGAGATGACGGCGAAGAAGTAGATGCACGGGATGCGCGTGGCAAAATCGAGGTCGATAGGGCGAATGGATGAATAAGCGTTTGAAGGGCGCGATCAGGAAGTTGCTTCCGCAAGCCGTGGGCCCGCACCGAATCAAAAGTGGACCGTTGCGCGGAAGCACGATCGTGACTTCCTGGCACGATTATCCCGCTGCCATTCTTGGCCGGACCGAAGGAGCGCTGCTTGCATACTTTGCCAAACACGCCTCGAGTGGCGAGACGTGGCTGGATGTGGGCGCCCATTACGGCTACACGGCGATTGCGCTGAGCAAGCTGGTAGGCGGTAACGGCCGCGTTTTTGCGTTTGAGCCGATGCTGAATACGGCGGGATCGATTGCGCGGACAAGATTTCTGAATGACCTGACGCAATTGACCGTGATTCCCATGGGCCTGGGAAACGGTGCTGAAATGCGAGTCGAAAGCCTGTATTCGGTAAGAGGAATGATCGATAGCACGTTGCAGGGCGTGGACGGATTCAAAGAGACGTTTCTCGTGTCGCGGTTCGATTGGCTTTGGCCGCAGATCTCAGGGAGCGATGCGCACATCGATGGAATCAAGGTCGACGTGCAGGGCATGGAGATCGATGTGCTGGAGGGAATGGCATCGATCCTGAAGCAGTCAAGGCCGAAGTTGTTTCTTGAGATCCATCATGGAGTTCCGCGGCCGAGGCTTCTGGAGATTCTGACCTCCCTTGGCTACTCGCCAAAGGGCGCGGCGGTGGAACCGCTGCCCGGAGAGACGGAACCCCTGTACGCCGACGATCGCACGTATTTTTTCACGGCGGCCATAGGTTGACCGGGATGGCAAGCGGAATTGTTGCAGCGCAGGATGAGAGGATGAGCAAGCCAGCGCGTTTCCAAAGGATTCTTGGGGTCCGATTCTTTGTGGGCAGCGTTGACGGGGCGATCGAGGAGATCACGCGCGATGGCGGAGTCGTGGTGGTTCCTGCGGCCCCGGCGCTCAAGAACCTGGCTCACGATGTGAAGTACCGGGAGGCGCTGCTGGGAGCGGACTTTGCGCTTGCCGATAGCGCTTTTATGGTGCTCTTGTGGAACGTGATTCAGCGGGACAATATCCAGAANNTGGCTGCAGGAGCAGGGCATTGGCTTGACCGATGAAGACAGTCATTTGGCGCCGATGTATGGTGACACAATCTCCGATCCGGAACTGCTGCGCAAGCTGGAAGAAAAGCGCCCGAGCCATGTGGTCCTTGGAGTTGGAGGCGGAACGCAAGAGAGGCTGGGTCTTTACTTAAAGCAAAACCTCAGCTATCGGCCTGCAATCCATTGCATTGGCGCGGCCATTGCGTTTCTTTCAGGGGACCAGGTGCGGATCCCGACACTGGTGGATCATTTGGGGCTTGGCTGGCTCTGGCGCTGCTTTTCCGAACCGCGGCGGTTCATTCCCCGCTATTGGGACGCGCGGTACCTGGCGCCACTGATGATTCGTTACCGGGATCGATTGCCAGTGGCCAACGCATAGCGATTGAAGGAGCCGGAACGGGGAGAACCAGACTGTAGGAACGCTGAAGAGGGTTTCTCGCAATGAAGAAGGCACTGATTACAGGATGTACCGGGCAGGATGGATCGTACCTTACAGAGTTTCTGCTGGAGAAGGGGTACGAAGTTCATGGATTGAAGCGCCGCGCGTCGAGCTTTAACACCGATCGCGTCGATCACATATTTCGCGATTTCCATGAGACCGGCAACCGGTTCTATCTCCACTATGCCGATCTGACCGACGGCAGCTCGCTGACCTCGGTACTGCATGAGCTTGAGCCCGACGAGATCTATAACCTTGGCGCGCAGAGCCACGTGAAGGTGAGCTTTGAGGTACCCGAGTTCACGGCCGATGTGGTCGCTCTGGGAACGCTGCGGATGCTCGAGGCCATTCGACTTACGGGGGTCAAGTCAAGGTTTTACCAGGCATCGTCGAGCGAGATGTTCGGGAGCGCTCCGCCGCCGCAGAGCGAGGCGACCGTGTTTCATCCCCGTAGTCCTTACGCATGCGCCAAGATGTTCGGCCACAACATCACGGTGAACTACCGGGAGAGCTACGGAACCCATGCCTCCAGCGGAATTCTGTTCAACCACGAGTCACCGCGGCGCGGCGAGACGTTTGTGACGCGCAAAATCACGCGCGCCGTGGCGCGCATCAAGCAGGGAGTGCAGCAGAAACTGTTCCTGGGCAACATGGATGCGCGGCGCGACTGGGGATATGCGCCGGATTATGTGCGCGCCATGTGGATGATGCTGCAACAGGACAAGCCCGACGACTATGTGATCGGCACAGGGGAGGCGCACACGGTTCGGGAGTTTGTAGAACTTGCTTTTGCGTGTGCCGACCTTGACTGGCGGGAATATGTTGAGGTTGACCCGCGCTATTTTCGCCCCGCAGAGGTGGATTATCTTCTTGCCGATGCTTCCAAGGCGCGCAAGGCCCTGGGATGGGAGCCGACCGTCACGTTCAATCAGCTGGTCCGGCTGATGGTGGAGGCGGACATGCTGGAACTGGAGGCGCGGCGCAAGGGCGGCACCGAGGCATTGCGGCTTGCAACTGCGTCGGAAGGCTGAGACAGATGATTGACTTGAAAAACAAGAAGATCGCAGTGACGGGTGGGCGGGGCTTTCTGGGAAGCCACCTCATTGAGCGTCTCGAGAAAGCCGGCTGCCGTGATTTATTCGTCGTGAAATCGAGCGAATACGATTTAACGCGCGCGGAGGCCATCGAGCGGCTGTTTGCTGAACACAAGCCGGAAGTGCTGATCCATATGGCGGCGGTTGTGGGCGGGATTGGCGCTAACCGGGAGAATCCAGGGAAGTTTTTTTACGATAACGCGATCATGGGCATTCAGCTGATTGAGGCGGCGCGGCGCTACGGGGTGGAAAAGACGGTGGTGCTGGGAACCATCTGCGCTTATCCGAAGTTCACTCCTGTTCCATTCAGAGAATCGGCGCTATGGGATGGTTATCCCGAGGAGACTAACGCGCCCTATGGGCTGGCGAAGAAGATGATGCTGGTGCAGTGCCAGGCCTATCGCGAACAGTACGGAATGAACGCGGTCTTTCTCTTGCCGGTAAATCTTTATGGTCCGCGCGACAACTTTGATTTGCAATCCTCGCACGTCATTCCAGCGCTGATCCGCAAGTGCGTTGAGGCGGTTGAGGCCGGGCGCGAGGAGATTGTGCTTTGGGGTGATGGTTCGCCGACGCGCGAGTTCCTTTATGTGGAAGACGCGGCGGAAGGCATCTTTCGCGCAACGGAACAGTATGACAAGACGGATCCGGTGAATCTTGGAAGCGGCATGGAGATTTCGATTCGCGA
>PLST01000598.1 GCA_003164255.1 Acidobacteriaceae bacterium
GCCAATCCGGAACTTGGGTCCATTTAGCTTTTCACAGGTTTCGAATCGCTTTTCGACCGCTTTTACCGCAGTAGAAGGTGATTTTTCGTTCTGGACAATGCGCATAGAGCGATCACCCGGAGCGCCTAAGGTTTGAAATATCCCTCTTCTGCCATACGTATGCCCATCTGCTTGTACATCCCTGGATCGCGCGGTTGCCAAGTCGCCAGGCCGTCGACATAACGGTTGTACATGCAAAATGCAGCCGCGATCAGCACAGTGTCGTGAATATCGGCATCCGTCGCTCCGTGCTTTCTTGCAGTCTCAACGAACTCCTTTGTGACGTTCTTGCCGTCAATCTGAACCTGTTCTGCGATGGCGAGGAGAGCTTTCAACTTGTCGGAAATCGGGGCAGTTCTGAAATCCGCGCAAACCGCGTCCACGAGACTGGCGTTCCCACCGTTCAAGTGCGCTGCTGCCGCGCCATGGCTTGTCTGGCAGAAATAGCAGGTGTTGCGCGAGGAAACGAAGGACGCAATGAGCTCGCGGTCGCGCGAACTGAATCCCTCGTTTCCTGAAGTATGCAACAACACATGCGCCAGTTCGCGCATGGGCCCGGCCGTTTGAGGCCGAAATGCGAAGCCGGCCGTGATGCCGGGCAAGTTTTCAGGCAGATCAATGTGCGGCATGGCTATTCCTCCAGAGAAAGTGGGTTGCGTGCAGTGATTTCTTCCAGCTCCAATGCGGCGGGTTTGCGGTCGCTGCGCAGCAGCAGGCTGATCGCGGCTGCTGCAAATGCTACCACCGCGAGGCCAACGATAAACCGCGGCTCATAGGAACCTGCACGGTCATACAGGTGCCCAATGACCACGGGCCCAGTGCCGCCCCCAATCGCATACGCGGTCCAGGTAAGTCCGTACAGCACGGAGAAATGCTTGCGCCCGAAATAGCGTGCGAGCAAATAAGGCGCCACGTCCGCCTCACTGCCTAGGCCGATGCCCAGCAGTGCCGCACCCAAAAGCGCTACGGCGGTTGTGCTCGCGAACCCGAGAATCAATGTGCCGAGGGCGGCGAGCATGAGGATGAAAGTCTGCATGCGCTGCGGGGAGAACCGGTCGATCAGATAGCCAACACACAGGCGGCCGATGATCCCAGAGCCACCGCGCATTGAGAGCGCAAGAGCCGCGCTGTGTGCGGTGACTCCATGCTCGGTCAAGATTGTCGCCATGTTTGTAACGAGGCCATTCTCGCTGAAAGCGGAGAGCGCAGTGATCGCGGCCAGAACCCAGAACGCAACCTTGCCTAGAGCCGCGCCAACGGTGACTCCGGATGCGGGGATTGGATCTCCATAGACGGCATCGGCAGTCCGGTTGCGCACGAGCAGAGCTGTCAAGGGAAAGCCAAGCAGCGCGATGCCCCCCAGCAAGAGATAGGCGCTTCGCCATCCATGATGCTCGATGGTCCATTGCGTCGCCGGAGGTATGAGGATGGAGCCGATACCACTGCCGGTCAGGATCAGCGCGAGCGCAAAGCCTCTGCGCTTGTGAAACCAGGTGAGCATTGTGCGCGTATAGGCAAACTGCGCAGTCCCATTCGCAACCAGCCCCAGCACAAAGAAGGTGAGATAGAATTGCGCGATATTGGGTCCGAGTCTGCTGAGCGATGCGAGCGCAAGAGCAAAGATCAGGATCGAAGGGAGGATGATGCGTCTCGGCGCAAAGCGATCGAGCAGCATCCCGATTCCCGGTGAGACGAAGGCGACCGTGATGGCCGCAAGGGCAAATGTTCCGCCAATCGCCTCGCGTCGCCAGCCGAATGCCGCGTGCAAGGGGCTCAGGAAGAGGCTGAATGTGTAGGGCACGATGGGAGCAAAGCTGGTCATCACTCCGACAAAAGCGGCAGCGGCGACACCCCATCCGGCATAGTGGATCGAGCTCTCGTCGGCAGACCTGGGATTAAGGTGTTCTGTCATCCCTCGCCAGGTCCCGGTTGTGGATTGGCTTCGACCTCAGCAAGAAACACGTGACGATCGTCGACGTTAGCCATGGCTCTTGACCTCATTCGCATAGACCGCGAGCAGATCCTGCGATGGCAGCCCGAACGCATTCACCACCCGATTGAAACAAGCGAACAGCGCGGTCAAGTGGATCGTCTCCGCAATTTGCAAATCGCTCCACCCGGCGGCACGCAACTCTTCGATATCGGCCGGCCGAATGGCCTGCGAATTCTCTGTGACCTTGCGGGCGAAGTCGAGCAATGCCCGCTGCGGCGGAGTAATCGCGTCCGAATCAAGACGGCACACCACGACAGCTTCAAGTGCTTCAGCCGAGCCGCCGTGGGCGCGAAAAGAGAGGCCGTGACTGTCTGTGCAGTAGGCGCAATTGTTTTGCGCGGACACGAATGCCGAGACCATCTCCTTATGGCGTCGGTCGAGCGCGCCATCCGCAAATAGCATTGACTGCGCAAGCCCCATCATGTGCTCCAGCAGAGGTGGATGGGTTGCGAAGCACTTAAGTATGCCGGGGACCTGCGGACGGCCGAAGTCGTTACGGAATTGCGCGTAAAGACGCGCGACTTCATGCGATGCAGTTTGCTCGGTAATCACAGAGAGATTCGCGGCCTCTATCGGCCGCGATGCACCGCTCTCCGCAAGTATCTGATGCTCGGGCGTCGTCATTGGCTCTAGAACTCCAGGCGCGTCGCGAATTGGAAGGCACGAGGGCCGCCCGACCCGAAGAAGCCCCCGGCCACGCTCGCCGCAGAGAAAAAATTGGTTTGAACCGGAGTACCCGCCTGGTAGGGGCCTATGGAAATGTTGCGCCCGGAGAAGTTCGTATTGTAGTTGCCACGTATGTTGACCTGGTTGGCAAGGTTGAACCCCTCACCGATCAGGCCGAGCGAGAGGTGGTCACCAAACTTGAACTGCTTGCGCAGCCGCAGATCGAAGGAACTGAATGGACTGGAGAAGTTGATGTGCGCCGGGACGACGTCAATTGGACCTCCGGCCTGGCAAGGGTATGCGCCCGGGCATGCGGGCAATGCATTCCACTTGGCGATCAGGACATTTAACTGATCGCTATTTTTTACCTCGCGGCCAAGCGCATTGCGCGGCAGCAGTGGAAGGCGCGCGCCGCTGGCCCCGTTGACTGCGGTGCTGGGCAGATATGTGTCAGCGGGAACACCCGAGCCGAACGTATAGATGGGCGCAATGGAGAATCCGTACGGGAGCTGAGCCTCTCCGTAGAAAGTCAGGCGTTGGTGTTCATCTGTAAGCGCGTAGCCTTTTTCCTTGCGCAGGCCCGTTGTGCCCTCGGCAAGATTCACCTGTTCGTCGGCATTATTATTTGTGAGCTGATCGTCGTCAGAGTAGTCAAACGTCTTTGACAGCGTGTAGCTGACGTTGTATTGGTATCCGATTTTGCCAAGCTTAGACTCGCGATGCGCGAGGCTGGCCAGAAGTCCGTCGTACCAGCTCTTGGCGCCCGAAGTGATCAGCGTGATGTTGTCGGAGATCGCAGTGACCGGGTCGGAAATCGTGCAGGGAACATTGTCGCCGGGGCAACTGATGTCCGGCGAGGTGGAGTTAGTGGTGCGGAGCAGGCTGCCAATCAACTGACGCTCTGCGAAAACATGAAGCCCGTCTGCGCTCATCAACCATTTGCCGCCAGCCTCCTGTTGAAGACCGAAGGAGAATTGCTGAACGAGAGGATGGTGCGAATCCGGGCCCATCGCAATGATGCCAACGCCACCCGTCTGGCTGGGGCCGCTGAACGCGTTGGCGATGGTCGGGCTTCCCGGAGCGAACATGGCTCCGGGCGCAAAGCACAAGTCGAGACTGGGCGGCGCCGGCACTCCCGGAAGCACACAACTGGAGCCTGCATATTGTGTAACAGCGAGGGCGCGATCATTCTGCACGCGCTCCTCGGCGCCAGTCTCGAGAATGATGCGGTCATAATAGATTCCATAGCCGCCGCGAATTGCCGTCTTTCCATGACCGAATGGATCCCAAGTGAAGCCAACGCGGGGGCCAAAGTCCTTGGTGTCGGGGTTCTTCTTCAGATCGATGACGTTGGCCATCCAGACGCACGGCTGGCTTGGTATGCTGGTCAAATTCGGGCATGGATTATGGTCGCTGCTGGTTCCCGTCAAATCGGAGTCGTATTCCCAGCGCAGGCCGAGATTGAACGTCAAGTTGGGAAGTGCGCGCCAGTCATCTTGCGCGAAAAATGCCAGGTACGTATCGCCCACTTGCGGAATTGGAACAGGAACCACCGGTGCGGTGCTGTGAATGCCGACGGCAACCGGGATGTCGAGATCGTTAATCACTCCATCGCCGTTCAAATCGGCAAAGCCAAAGTCAGAGACCAGAATCTCGGTTCCGTTTCCAAACGGATTGATAATGCCATGCGCGGTATAGTGCTGAAACTCTCCGCCAACTCGAAGCGCATGATTCCCGAATGCCAGGGCCAGGCTGTCGCGCACCTGGGAGCGATTTAGAAACGTACTCTGCGGCAAATTGAAGTTAGCGCCGTCAGCGAGGTCGGGAAAGATCAACTCGCTTCCGAGGTTCAAGGACGGATCTGTCAGCGAAGCGTCCTGCGGAAATGGTGGAATGTTGTTAAAGAAGTTGTCGAAATGATACGACAATTCATTGGTGCGGCTCGGGCTGAAGACACTCGTCCATGCGGCCTCAATCGAATTAAACCGATTCAGGGCGTTTTGCCGTTCCGCCGCCGTACTGAGCGGCGTAGTCGACGAGGCGGTGGCTTGCGCCGTATCCGTGGAGCGATTGAAGCTGTATCGTCCGCTCAGGGTATTGGCGTCATTCAAATGGTAGTCAACACGATTGGAGAGAAGAAAATCGCGAAGTGGCGTTGCGGCTGCGGTGTGACTAATGGTGTCTGTCGTAAAGTTGCGCGTGCCGGTTTGAATGTTCGCGTTCTGGTCGCGGAATTCAGCGGAGGAAAACCACCAGAACTTGTCTTTCTGGATAGGCCCTCCAAAGGACCCTCCGTACTGTTCCCGATCGAATGGAGGTTTTGCCTGGCCAGCGTCGAAAGTTGCCGGAAGCGCCTGCAAATTGCGATTCCTTTCAAACATGAAGGCCGATCCATGAAACGCATTGGTTCCGGATCGCGTAATGATGTTGATGATGCTGTTGCCCGAGCGGCCGACCTCCGCGGTGAAGCGTGCCGTAGCAATTTGAAATTCGCCGATTGAATCTTCCGGCAAGTTTGACAGAGTTCCACCGACAACTTCGTCGTTGTTGTCGCCACCGTCAATCGTGACATTGCCGCCGCGGCCAAAGCCGCCGGCAGAGCTCACCTCCAGCGTGTTGGTTTTTGTGGGGTCAAAGGTCGGCGCCGGCCGATTGCCGGGGAGGAGATAGGCGAGTTCCAGAAAATTCCTGCCATTCAGTGGAATATTCTCAATGGTCGCCGAGGTGATCTGCCCTTGCAGCATTGACTGTGTCAAATCGACACTGGTGCTGGTTGCATTCACGTCCACGGTGCTCGTCTGGGCTGCCAGATTGAATGTTGTGTCGAGTGTGACCGCTTTCCCCGCATTGATCTGGACGCTCGCGTAACGAACATCCGAGAAGCCATTGGCGCCCAATACAACCGTGTAGCTGCCGGGCGCCAGGTCGGGAATTGTGAATGAACCGTCGGAGTTAGAGGCGCTAACCCGCGTCGTCCCCCTCTGGTCGTCGGTAATCGTGATGCGCGCGCCCTTTACTACTCGCCCGTTAGGGTCTTTGACAATTCCGTCAATCGATCCGGTTGGAACTTGGCTGTGCACCGAAAGAGCAAGTGCAAGCGAGCACAGAACTAGGGAGAAGCATGACTTGATATGCACCAGTGGACCTCCGAGATACCAGTAGTTTGTCCGCTAAGAAAAGGTTGGGTTGGCGTCGCGGCCTTTGCGAAGCTGTCAGGACATGCAAATGCTACGCACCTGCGCATTATTCGTCTTCAAACCTTCGATGGAGAAATGCCTCAACCTATCGCTTCCGGCGCACACGGTGTATGCTTCATTTTGTTGCGCAGAATGCGAGCAATTGTCAGCACGATGCAGGAGAACAGTGATGCCTCATATCAATTTGCCGGAAGGACTGCAGGGAATCCGGAGCGCAATGGCGTTTCGCCCCGAAATCGCCAAGCCTCTTAACGAACTCGCCGAGGCACTCCTGCACGCACCAAATTCATTGCCGCAGGGCGACCGCGAACTGATCGCGACCTACGTCTCATATCTCAATGATTGCTACTTCTGCCAAACCGTTCACGGCTCCATCGCGGCCGCCTGCCTCAACGACGACCATGATCTTGTGAAGCGAGTCAAGGCCGACTTCCGCGCTTCTGAAATTTCCGACAAGCTGAAGGCCCTGCTGGTGATTGCGGCAAAGGTACAAAAAAGTGGCAAGAACGTGACGACTGCCGACGTGGAGGCTGCGCGTGCGCAGGGCGCAACCGACCTGGAAATCCACGATACAGTACTCATCGCCGCGGCATTCTGCATGTACAACCGCTACGTGGATGGTCTGGACACCTGGCAACCCCACGATGAAGCACTCTACCGCGAGCGCGGCAAGAAGACAGCCCGTGAAGGCTACGTGAGCATGAGCCGTGAGTATCTCCCCGGCGGCATAGATAAGGCTTGAACATTAGCTCGAGCGCGTGCCTTCTTTGCTGCGCCGTGAGGCCTTTATTCACTCTTTGTTCTTACGCGTGAACTAGCGGCCAACCACCTCGACGAGCTGACTATCCGGGATCGTCCTGGCAACCGATCCTTTCTGGGTGAACTTGCTCGCTGCGTTGTCCCAGTGCAAGTCGGTGATGTGGAAGTCGCCCTTCTCGTACGCGTATGTCTTGCCGTCGTCGTTGTAGAGGGTGAAGTCTCCATCAGCGCCGGGGTAGACCTTGATCTTTTCCAGATACTGCTTCTGCTCCGTGGTTAGAATCGGCTTGCCGAGTGGAATGATGGAGCCGGCACGAACGAAGAGCGGAACCGTATCGATAGGCTCGCTGGCGGTGATTGTCTGGCCGCCTTTGTAGCGTTCATTTGTCCAGTAGTTGTACCAGTCGGCCCCGCTGGGCAAACAGACGGTGCGGCTGGTCGCTCCCTGGTCCGTCACCGAGGCTACGACGAGCGCGGGCCCAGACAAGTACTGATCGCCGATTGCGGCGACATTGGGGTCGCCAGGAAAATCCATGAAGAGCGCACACATGTACGGTGCTCCGGTTTGGTTGGTCGAATAGGCAAGTGAATAGAGGAAGAGGGGATATACGTTGTAGTCGCGGAAGCCGGAGCCGACAAAGAAGTCGTCCTTTGCCGGGTCGATGTTTCGCGAAGTGGACGCGACTCTGAACAGTCCCGTTTTTGAGCCAAGCTGACGCGGCGAGCAGTTTTTGTCTTATGTAGTTTGTCGCCTGCTTGGAGGGAAGCGCTAGCGGCTCCGAGAACGCACCATAGGAGTCGATCTCATTAAGCGCCCTGCCGGTTATGCAGCTGGGGATGATCTTGTCGTTCGGGTGCGGGCCGGAAGATCCGCACCACTCAGATGACTGGGCCTCAAGCGAATGTTTCCGGCCAGGGGGCCGGAGGCTTGAACCCTTTCTACCCTGGCCGGCTTGAAAAAGATCTGGGGAAACTGATCTCCTCTACCGAGGGACAAACCTCTCGTTGTTCATCGTCGCGACGTGCTGGAACTCAGAATGTGCGAGAACCTTCACTCAGCACCGCTACTTCCAGCGCCGCTAGGCCTTGCTTATGGATGCCGAGTCTTGTTGCGGCAGCCTCTGAAAGATCAAAGTCGCGGCCTTTGAGCCAGGGGCCCCGATCGTTGATGCGCACGACGACCGAACGGCCAGTCGTTGGTACGGTCAGCTTGACGATGCTGCCAAGCGGCAGGCTCTTGTTGGCTGCGGTCAGCTTATTCTTGTCGAAATGCTCACCATTCGCCGTTAGTCTGTTCTGAAACTTCTGGCCATACCATGAGGCAATCATCAATTGCTTTGCGGCGATCGATGAGGCGGGGCACGGCTGCTCTGTCGCGCAGGATGTGCTCGCCGAGTGGATGCCTGCGAGCGGCTGTTGCTTTTCAACGGACGACCGTCCGGGACCGAGGAACGAAAGCAGCAACAGGGCGAGACTACTGAAAGTCTTTACGCCCAAATGCAGACTTGCGAGGCCCCCGCTGCAGAATACTGTCGAAAAAGCACGAGATTGGTCATGCATATGGCACTACCTCCAGGGTCATGTGCTTGCCCGATTGATTTGGGTTCTTCGATTGGTGAGTCTGATTCGATATTCCGAAGAGAATCATCAGCAGCATTACCGTGAGGGCGAATCAATCTGAACCCGGCCCGTGTGAACAAGTCTGAATCTAGGCCAGTGAATCGTCGCGAGCAATGCGGCTTTGGCTGCACGGGGGCCTCCCATTCAGTGCTCAAAATCATCAAGTTGGTAACTCGGGAAAGGGTTACTAACAGAGCTCTTTTGCTTCGTGAAAAGCTGGATGCGGAGGACCGATTCGAGCCTCTGGACGCGAGACTCTGCCGGATTCTCTGATTCAATCCAATGGTTTGGAATGCCTCTCCTGGAGCCCCAGGCCAAACGCACTTTAGTGCAACCTTGCGACGGGTAGCGTGCGGAATTGGGTGTGGGCGCGGTGAGTTTCGGAAGGGTTTGAAACCCGGCGCGCAAAAAAATCTTCGCGAAAAGAGAATATCGGTCGGGCGTCGCCGATCATTCAGGGCAAAAGCAGGGGTCCGCGATGGCTGGGACGCTCATCAAACGGACCTCGAGCGCACTGAGCACCGCAAGCGTCTATGCCAAGAGCCCCGTCGATTACTGAATGGGAATCAAGATCCGCAGTGAGTGCATCGGTGCTGCAGCGACCGTCTGTGCGCTCTTGCGCCGGGACTCACGTGATCGCTCGCCGGAAGTGAGAGGAACAGAGCAGAGAGGAGTGACCTTGGGAATACGGAGAGCAGCAAGTTTCTGCAGGTGGACAGGCCGGCTGATGCAAATCCATTACTATAGTAACGAAGAACCGCATTGAAATCTAGAGGATACGGCCGCAGCGAGCAATATTGATCAGGTATACTCGAGACATTATTCCTGGTGGTTTCTTTATCCGCCAGACTTGCACTTTTCCGTTATCTGCGTAAGTAGAAAGCCTTGGCTCCGCCGAACCAGCATCGGGGTTGTTTTTAGAAGCGAACCGTTTTTGGTCGCTCGACCGCTGCTGATCAGGCTTATGAAAGGGCAAAGGCATGATGACGCGGAAGGCAGCATCCAGTCTCCTCTATATTGCAATCCTCTCTTTGGCAGGTTGCAGCGGCACCATTGAAAACCTCGTGCAGGCCCCGGCCATCTCATCGGTGGCGGTTTCCTGTGTTTCAACCAGCGTACAGGCGGGTCAATCGAGTCAATGCTCGGCCAAAGTGAACGGCACTGGCAGTTTCAGCCAGGGCGTCACCTGGTCCGCAGCCTCCGGTACGATCACGAGCTCCGGCCTCTATATTGCACCGGCTTCGATGCCCGCATCAGGTTCTGACACCGTAAAAGCGACCTCGACCCAAAACAGCACAAAATATGGAACGGCCAAGATTGCCATCGCCACTACGGCCATTCAGCCCACAATATCCAGCGTCAGCGTGTTGGCAGCGCCGTCTTCCATCACTACCGCGCAAACCTCAACGTGTTCCGCCACTGTTACGGGGACAGGATCGATTAGCAGGGCCGTTACGTGGACAGCGACGGGCGGGACCATCACNNCACCAATATTTCAGGAACTGCACAGATCGCGGTTTCTTCGCCTTCGGCTACGGCTACCGTCACCGGAGTTGCAGTTGCGGCGATTCCGTCCTCCATTACTACCGCGCAGACTTCAACTTGCTCGGCAACAGTATCAGGAACAGGCACCTTCAGTAATGCCGTTACGTGGACAGCGACGGGCGGAACGATCACGGCAGGCGGAGTGTTTACGCCCTCCGGCATTGGAACCGGAAGCTGCACAGCACATTCCGCGCAGGCTGGCTATACCAACATTTCAGGCTCTGCACAGATCGCGGTTTCTTCGCCTTCGGCAACCGTCACCGGAGTTGCAGTTGCGGCGATTCCATCCTCCATTACTACCGCGCAGACTTCAACTTGCTCGGCAACGGTTTCAGGAACAGGCGGCTTTAGCAACGCTGTAACCTGGACAGCGATGGGCGGAACGATCACGGCAGGCGGAGTCTTCACGCCGTCCGGCACTGGAACGGGAAGCTGCACAGCACATTCCGCACAGGCTGGCTATACCAACATTTCAGGCTCCGCAAACATCACAGTCAGCTCTGCTCCCTTCACAATCACGTCGATCGCGGTGGCGGCAGCGCCTTCCTCCATCACTACCACGCAGACCACAACCTGTGCGGCCACGGTTTCCGGGACAGGAGCCTACAGCTCTACAGTGAATTGGACGGCCACCGGCGGCTCCATTACGTCCGGCGGAGTTTTCACTCCCTCAGGATCGGGGACGGCCAGTTGCACTGCGACCTCGGCCGTGCCGGGATACACGAACATCTCGGGTTCGGCGAATATTACGGTGACGGTTGCGGCGCCCGCAATCACCGGTGTTTCCCTGGTGTGCACACCGTCTTCCATCACCGATGTTCAAACCGCGAGTTGCACACCGACGGTCACAGGCACAGGAGCCTTCACGAACACTGTGAATCTTTCAGTGAGCCCAACCGGCGGCGGGACCTTCAGCACATCGACGAATGTGGCTTCTGGAACGGGCGTTACCTTCACGCCGCCCAATACCGGAGCAGAGACGGCAACCATCACGGCAACCTCCACGCAGGATGCCACGAAGTTCGGCACGTTTGTGGTTACGGTCACGGTGCCCGGCAGTGGACCTACCTGCGCTGGAATGAGTCTTGGCAATGAAGCCAGCCTCAACGGATTCGTGCCCTTCCCTGCGACTGCTGCATGGAACACCGATATCTCGGCCGCTCCGCTTGATGCGAACAATGCTTCAATTGTGGCAGGCGTCGATTTTGGCGGGGAGCACCTGCACCACGACTGGTCTTCATTTGCCGGCGGCAACTACGGCATGCCATATGTTGTTGTCGATTCCGGTTCCACTGCGCTGGTTCCCATCAACGTGGGCGCATATGCCGTCGAGAGCGACGTGGCTAACGCGCCGTTCCCCATAACCGCGCCGATCGAGGGATCACCAGCGGACTGCAGCGACAGCAGCGATCAACACGTGCTGGTACTCGATAGGAACCGCTGCATGCTGTATGAAACCTATAACACGATTCGCTGCAACGGGGCCTGGGCCTCGGATTCGGAAACGATCTGGGATATGCAGAACTTTGAGCAGCGTCCGTGGGGCTGGACCTCGGGCGATGCTGCAGGGCTGGCCATCTTCCCGGGCCTTGTCCGCTACGACGAAGTTGCAGCTGGTGCGATCAACCATGCCATCCGCTTCACGCTGCAGAATACAAGGAGCGACAACAACGGCGGATACTTTGTTGAGCCTGCGAGCCATGCCGCGGGAACTTCTTCTTCCAGCTTGAACGTCATGGGCATGCGCATTCGTCTGAAGGCGAGCTTCGATATTTCAGGCTATTCCGCAGCCAACCAGGTCATCCTTACAGCAATGAAGAAGTATGGCATGATTCTCGCCGACAATGGGGGCAATTTCTTTTTTCAGGGGGTGGTTGATTCGCGGTGGGACGATAACGACCTGATCAATCTCGATTCAATCCAATCGTCAAACTTTGAGGTCGTTCAGATGACGCCTGCATGGCCTGGATGGGATGCCAACACGGCTCCCACCGGCGCTGCGCCCACTATTGACAGTTTCACGGCTTCCGCGTCGACTGTTGCTGTGGGCACTGCCGTGACGCTTACGTGGACCACCACCAACGATTCGTATGATTTTATCGACAAACTTGGTGGAGTCCGCGGCGGAAGTGTCACATTTACGCCTACGGCCGCAGGCACCATAACCTACACACTGAATGCAACCAACCAGTACGGACGATCGACAAAAGCAGTCACAATCGTCGTTCAATAAGCGAAAACGAACCGGCCAAATCTGGCTGCCGGTCATGAAGGT
Source organism: Acidobacteriaceae bacterium (assembly GCA_003164255.1). Taxonomy (GTDB): domain Bacteria; phylum Acidobacteriota; class Terriglobia; order Terriglobales; family Acidobacteriaceae; genus Telmatobacter. The sequence goes on from PLST01000598.1 coordinate 12,095, forward strand.
GCATCGACGCTGCAATACCTCGCCAATTCATCTCGGCGGGGTATTGCGGCGCGGTTCGCTCACAGTCCCGTCCCCGACTCGTTCGTTTGTAGAGCAGGTATAGAATTGTGCGGTCATGTCGGATGGAGTTCCGGGGCGCTCTCGTCGTCAATTTCTCAAATCAGTCGCAGCGACTGCAGCAGCCGCACATGGCAGCACCAGCCTTCGCGCTTCCCTGGTGTGATCCGCCGATGTCGTTCAGGCGCCCTTTCATGCCCACGCGAACGGTGTGATACGATTTCGTCGATACGTCGGCGTTTTCAATGGGAGCAGCAATGCGCGAGCGCAGGACCGGAATCATCATGAACGGCGTCACCGGACGCATGGGACTCAATCAGCATCTCATCCGGTCTGTCCTCGCCATTCGCAATCAGGGCGGTCTTCCTCTTTCTGATGGCAGCATCCTCATGCCCGACCCCATCCTCGTCGGCCGGAACGAAGACAAGCTCAAGGCCATTGCCTCTGCGCATGGTCTGTCGCGCTGGACCACGGATCTCTCCCTCGCTCTTGCCAGTCCCGAGGACACCATTTACTTTGACTCCGGGTCTACCGGCATCCGCGAACAGAATGTGCTCGAAGCGATTGCTGCCGGGAAGCACGTGTATTGCGAAAAGCCGCTCTCCACAACCATGGAAAGCGCCCTCAGAATTGCGCGCGCCGCTCAAAAGGCCGGCATCAAGCAGGGTGTGGTTCAGGACAAGCTGTTCCTTCCCGGCATTCGCAAGCTTCGCCGCCTGATTGACTCCGGTTTCTTTGGCCGCATCCTCACCGTGCGTGGCGAATTCGGCTACTGGGTCTTTGAAGGTGATTGGCAAACCGCGCAGCGCCCCTCCTGGAATTACAGGAAGGAAGACGATGGCGGCATCATTCTCGACATGTACTGTCATTGGCGCTACGTACTCGACCACACCTTCGGCACGGTGCAGTCTGTAAGTTGCGTCGGCGCCACGCACATTCCCGAGCGCGCAGATGAGAGCGGCAAGCCCTACAAGTGCACTGCCGATGATGCGGCCTACGGCATGTTCGAACTCAAAGGCGCCATCTTCGCGCAGATTAACTCTTCCTGGGTTACGCGCGTCTATCGCGACGAACTTTTCAACCTTCACGTCGATGGCACTGAAGGCAGCGCCGTGGTCGGCCTGCGCGACTGCAAGGTGCAGCACCGCGTCAACACGCCAAGGCCTGTCTGGAATCCCGATCTCCCTAACCCGTTCAAGTTTCGCGATCAATGGGCCGAGGTTCCTGATAACGCCGACTTCGACAATGCCTTCAAAGTCCAATGGGAGATGTTTCTTCGCCACGTCTTTGCGGATGCGCCTTTTCCTCATACCTTTCTCGATGGCGCTCGCGGAGTGCAACTCGCCGAACTGGCACATACATCGTGGCAACAGCGCCGCTGGGTCGATGTCCCCGACCTCTCTCTCGGCTCTTAACGGTTAGCAGGAAGACTCGGGGAAGAACGCGCATGGCAGATAAGGCAAGGCTCTCGCTCAACCAAATCACGACCTCAAGCTGGAGCGTCAGCGAGGCTGTGGAGGCGTGCGCGTGCCAGGGCGTTTCCTCGATTGCCCTGTGGAGACACAAGATTCATGAGGCAGGTCTCGATGCCTGCGTGCGCAAGGTCAAAGACGCGCAACTGCATGTCTCCAGCGTTTGCCGCGGCGGCATGTTTCCCGCGCCCACGGAGGCCGAGCGGAAAAAGAACATCGAAGACAACTTCCGTGCGGCCGATGAAGCCGCCGCGCTCCATGCCGACTCCCTCGTGATGGTGGTCGGAGGCTGCGCCGGTGTCGGCATTGAAGAAGCCCGTCAGATGGTTTCAGACGGACTCGCAGCTCTCGTCCCTTATGCCGGCCAGCTTGGTGTGCGCATCGGCCTTGAGCCGCTGCATCCGATGTATGCCGCCGATCGTTCGGTGCTGTCCACCATCGGCCAGGCTCTTCAGCTTGCCTCGCCTTACGGTGCGCACGAAGTCGGCGTTATCCTGGACACATTTCACATTTGGTGGGACCCGCAGGTTGCCGAACTGATTGCTCAATCCGCCGGCCGCATCTATGGCTTCCATGTCTCTGACTGGCTGGTTCCGCTGCCTGACGTGCTTCTCGGCCGGGGCCTCATGGGCGACGGCGTCATTGATAACAAGGGGCTCCGCGTGCTCGTCGAGAAGGCAGGTTACTCTGGCCCCATTGAAGTGGAGATATTCAACCGAAAGCTCTGGGATTCCGATCCTAACGAAGTGTTGGCGCAGGTCATCGAGCGCTTTGAGAAGTTTGTCTAGCTGAGAGGATGCAAGTGGAATCGAGCAACACCTTAACGCCGCAGGCACTCATGCCCTCGATCAAGCGAGCGCTCGAGCTTGCCTCGCAAAAGACCGTACTGCTCGATCGGCGCTGGAAGGTGCCTGATGGCGCGCCTGTGTTCACCGTCGCCGGCAAATACACTGCGCGCAGTTGGACGCAGTGGACGCAGGGCTTTCAGTATGGCAACGCTCTTGTCTGCTTCGATCTCACCGGCGACTCAAGCCTGCTCACACTTTCGCGCCGCCACGTAGTGGACGATATGGCCGAGCACCTGACTCACACTGGCGTCCATGACCACGGTTTCAACAACATCTCTACCTACGGTCATCTGCGCCGTCTTATGCTCGCCGGCCGCATCCCCTCGAACGAATGGGAGCTCAATTTTTACGAGTTAGCGTTGAAAGTCAGCGGCGCCGTGCAGTCCTCGCGCTGGACTGCGCTTCCCGATGGCGGCTATATACCCTCATTCAACGGCAGCCATTCGCTGTTTATTGATACGATGCGCACTTTGCGCATCTGTGCCATGGCACATCGTCTTGGTCATGGCCTGGTTGGCGAGCAAGACAAGCGGGTTAACCTGCTCGGCAGGCTGCTCGCGCATGCAAAGACCTCAGCGGCCTTCAACATTTACTACGGCGAGGGCCGTGACCACTACGATGTGCCTGAGCTCTGTGGCCGCACGGTGCACGAGACCATTTTCAACGTGTCCAGTGGCGTCTTTCGCTGCCCATCTTCGCAGCAGGGATTTTCTCCATTCACCACATGGACGCGCGGGCTGGCCTGGGCGATGCTCGGATTTTCTGAGCAGCTTGAATTCATTCAATCGCTGCCGGAGAGTGAATTCGCCGCTGAAGGTCTTCCCGCGAAACGTGAAGCCTGCACGATGCTTGAGCGCGCTGCTCGCGCCACTTGCGACTTTTACATCAACCAGGCAAGCGCGCTCGACGGCATCTGCTATTGGGACACAGGCGCGCCGCAACTCCATCTGCTCGGTGACTGGAAAGCCAAACCCGCAGATCCGTTCAACGATTTCGAGCCCGTCGATTCGTCTGCAAGTGCAATCGCCGCTCAAGGCCTTCTGCGTCTCGGCCATGTGCTCGGCGAGGCGGGCCGCGCCTACATGCAGGCTGGTCTTGCGATCATCGAACGCCTGATTCAGGAGCCCTACTTATCGACCGATCCGAGTCACGAAGGGATTCTTCTGCACAGCGTCTACCATCGGCCCAACGGCTGGGACTACATCCCTCCTACGCGGAGAATTCCATCTGGCGAGTCAAGCATGTGGGGAGACTATCATCTGCTTGAAGCACTTCTCCTCGTCACCAGGTTAGCTGATTCAACGTACTACACCTTTTTTTAGCACTGGTTCAGGACAGGCGGGAAAGGAGCGAAAATGCAGAGCGAGACAAAAGTCGCATTGGTCACCGGCGGGTCCCGCGGCATCGGGCTTGGCGTCGCGCTCAAACTGGCGGAGGCCGGCTTCACGCTTGTCATCAGTGGCAGGCGCGCTCACGATCAGGTGCAGTTCGCTCTCAATCAGCTCAGGCAGCACAGCGCTGCCTCCATCTATGTCCAGGCTGATGTTGCCAGCGGAGCTGACCGCGCTCGCCTCTTGCTGGCTGTAGAAGATAATTTCGGCAGGCTGGATGTTCTCGTAAACAATGCTGGAATTGCACCTCGCGTCCGCGCAGATATTCTTGAAGCTCACGAAGAGAGTTTCGATGAACTCATCTCTACCAATCTGAAGGGACCTTACTTCCTGACACAAGCTGTAGCCTCCTGGATGATTCGCCAGCAGTCGACCGTCGCCCAAGTCCATCGGGCCATAATCAACATCAGCTCGATTTCAGCCACGGTGGCCAGCGTCAATCGCGGCGACTACTGCATCTCCAAGGCTGGAATCGCGATGGCCACACGCCTGTGGGCCGTTCGCCTCGCGGAGTATGGCATTGGGGTGTATGAAGTCCGCCCCGGCATCATCGAGACGGACATGACATCGGGCGTTCGCGACAAGTACGACGCGCTGATTGACGCAGGTCTTCTTCTTGAAAAGCGCTGGGGAACGCCTGCCGACGTGGGTAGCGCCGTTTGCCTTCTCGCCAAAGGCGAACTCAAGTACGCAACCGGCTCTGTTCTGCATGTGGACGGCGGCCTCACCGTGCCGAGGCTCTAGAGCAGATGAAACTTCTGGAACAGTTGCATGGATAGCCCGCCGCACAAGGCCGCACATGCCGGCTCCGTGTCGCCAGCGGCGTCCAATCCCACGCCGCCGCTTCCCGCCCGGTGGGGCTTTGCCGTGGGCTCGGGAATCCTGGGATGGGTCCTCGACGCTTTCACGTTTTTCATTCTCATCTTCGTGGTCGATGCTCTTGCCAAAAACTTTCGTGTCGACAAAGCCGCGATTGTCTGGAGCATCACCATTACCTTGGCCACGCGGCCGATTGGTGCGCTCATCCTTGGCTCCATCGCTGATCGCTTCGGCCGCCGCCGACCTCTCATCGGCTGCGTGCTCTTCTTTTCCATCTTCACCGCGCTCACACCATTCGCGCCAAACTACACGGTCTTTCTTCTGTTTCGCGCTCTTTATGGAATTGGCATGGGCGGTTACTGGGGCATCGGCGCCTCACTCGTCATGGAGAGCTCGCCTTCACGCTGGCGCGGTCTTTTTTCAGGCATCATGCAGGCCGGCTATTCTCTCGGCTATTTACTCGCAGCGGTGGCCATGCGCGACCTTGAGCCACGCTTTGGCTGGAGGTGGATGTTCCTTGTGGCGCTCATTATTGCCGGCCTCGTTGCACTGCTCACTGTGCTCGCTCCTGAACCAGCCGCATGGAAAAAGAATCGCGCGGCAGGCTTTGCCGATATCCTGCGCACTCCGCTCAAATACAAGAAGGAATTCCTTTACCTTGTCCTGCTGATGACGGTCATCACGTGCCTCTCGCACGGAACCCAGGACTTGTATCCCGACTTTCTCAAGTCGGCGCATAACTTATCCACGATTGCTGTTTCCAATCTAACGATTCTCTATAACATCGGCGCCATTCTCGGCTGCCTTGCCATCGGTCACTTATCGGAACGATTTGGCAGGCGTAACTCAATCATGCTCGCTCTTGCTGTCGCTGCTGTTTCGATTCCGGCGTGGGCTTTTGGTTCGTCGCTGATCGTTCTCGCGCTTGGATCGTTCATGATGCAGTTCGGCGTGCAGGGCGTCTTCGGCGTCGTTCCCGCGCATCTGAATGAACTATCGCCCGACAACGTGCGCAGCCTCTTTCCCGGCGTTGTCTACCAGCTTGGCATGTTATTTGGCGCGCCTTCAGTGGGCATTGAATATGCGCTGCGCAACCGGCTTGGCTATTCGTGGGCACTAACGGCGTTTGAGCTGTGCACAATCGCCGTTTTGTTTGTCATCTGCGGTTTCGGGCCCGAGCGCCGAGGGCGCGATCTCTCGGGCGCTTGAGGCTCGACAGTCTGCGCCGATCTACTTGCGGCCCTCGACGAGGATGGTGAGTTCTGAGGCAATGTTTGCCAGTATCTTTGCGGTAGTTGCATCAGGAGTGTCGTCGTGTGAGGCCAGAACCTCAAACTCACGAGCAAGTTCAGTTCCCCGCGTCAGATTGAAAGTTCCCAGCGATCCAGCCAGTTTATGCGCGGCGGCAACGGCCTCTCCGCGATCCTGTGCCGAAAGATTGTTGGCCGCGCAGGCCGCAGCCGCAGTCTTCAGCAGCTCAACACGTTTGCGAATCTCGGGCAGAAAGCGAGCCCACAACGCATCGATCGCCGCGGACAAGTCTCCACTCGCAGCAATTTTTGCCTCTGCGTGTTCTTGCGGCTTTTGTTCGTATTCCATGGCAGTGGGTGAGCTCAGCTCCAGCCCAGCACGCTGGCAATCTGGGCTGACAATGTCATCGGGTCGAAAGGCTTGAAGAGGACTGCCTCAACGCCGAGGTCTGCAAAGCGGCGCTGGTCTGAGTTTTGCACTTTCGCCGTCAGCAGCAACACCGGAATGTTGGCGGTTAACGGATTGTTGCGGAGTTCGCGAAATGTGCTTGGGCCGTCCATTCCGGGCATCATCACGTCAAGCAAAATGGCGTCGGGTTTGTGCTCCTGCGCGCGCGCCAGACCCTGCGCTCCCGAGCTCGCCGTGACAACAACCCATCCGGCGACGCTCTCAAGCGAGAGCGCGGCCACTTCACGAATGTCATCTTCGTCGTCGATGATGAGCACTTTACGGGCCACTGCATGACACCTCACTTGTTATTTTGTGCTGTCCAGCTGCAGATGTCGATGGGCAACGGTCCGGCAGGCATCGAATTGGGCAATGGAGCCAGGGGGAGTGGAGGGGCAGGGGATTGCGGCTCGTTACAGCTCGGTGGATGCTTCTTCCATCTGGCGCGAGCTGCGCAGCATGGTGAGCACAAGGGCTTCAAGCTGCTGCGGCTGCACGCGCGCCTTGGCCAGAAAGTGCGTGGGGCCGAGCGTCAGGTTGCGCCGCTCCGCTGGTGAAAGATCGCGGCCTGAGTACACCACCAGGGGCAATTGCGCGAGCGACTCGTGCTGCCTGAGCCAATCCACCACGTTGAAACCATCGCCGTCCGGCAGCCCGATGTCGAGCACCAGCAGGTGAGGCTGGAAGCTGAAGCAACCTTCAAGCGCCTGCTCGAGCGAATGCGCCAGCTTGACTGAGATGCTGTCGCGGGCAAACACTTCGCCGATCACGCCTGCGAGATCCTTGTCGTCCTCGACAATGAGAATGCGCGCCTTTTCGCCCGGCCCGCATAGAACGCGCGCCAGCTCGCCGAGCAACGCATCCTCCTCTATCGGCTTGGCCACCCATCCTGCTACGCCAAGCGCCGTGGCGTCCGGCATCGTGCCCGCGGCATGCGGATTGTCAACGCTCAGCAGAACCACTGGTGTGCGCGCTTCCGGATCCAGCTTGCGCAGCAACGGCAAAATCTCCCAGCCGTTCATCCCATCAAGCGACGTGTCCAGCAGAATCGCTTCTACACCGTCGTGAGCCGCAGCCAGCGTCTGTTCCAGGGTCCCCGTCTCTACCACGCGATAGCCGTGGCCCGTTAACTGGGCTGCAATGCGTAACCTCGAATCCACATTCGCTCCGCCCAGCAGCACGGTTCCATGACCGGTCTCGTTTTCAGGCAGTCCTGCAGGCGTTTCAAGGGGAACGGGATGATACGGAAGAAAGACTCTGAAGGTCGTGCCGCGTATCGGATTTCTCTCGGCCCAGATGCGCCCCGAGTGCTGCAGAACGATGGTCCGGCAAATCGCCAATCCGAGTCCGCTGCCGCCCTTCTGGCGCGAGTCAGAAGCGTCCACTTGCTGGAACCTTCCAAACACCGCCTCCAGCTTGTCGGCCGGAATGCCCCGTCCGTGATCGATCACCGACATCGTGACACCACTCACTCCCGGTCTGATCATGATCGAGACGGTCGAATTCGGAGGCGAGAACTTGACGGCATTCGACAGCAGGTTGGTGAGCACCTGCAACAGGCGATCGGGGTCGGCATCAATTTCAGCCTGCGTCGTGTCGTGGATCAACTGCACACCGGCCGAGTCGGCCACCGGCTGCATGTCTCCAATGGCTTGCCGCACGACATCGGAGAGTTGAATAGGTTTAAAGGTCAACGGTTCCCGTCCGCTCTGGATTCGCTCGAGGTCGAGAATGTCATTGATCAGCCGAACCAGTCGGTCGCTGTTGGTCATCGCGATGCGAAGCAGGTTTGCCGCCTTTTCATTCACCTCTCCCAGCATTCCTGAAGACAACAGTCCCAGCGCGCCGCGGATCGACGTGAGCGGCGTACGCAATTCGTGACTGACGGTGGAAATGAACTCGTCTTTCATCCGGTCGAGCGCATTACGCTGGCTGATGTCTCTGAAGCTCAACACAGATCCAGAAAAGCGTCCCTGGTCGAAGATTGGCGTCAGTGCATACTCGGCAGGGAACGAACTGCCGTCCGCGCGGAAAATGCTGTCTTCGCCCGAGGAGGCGGCCTGCCGGCTTGTTGCGCGCTTCAATGCGCAATCCTCCTGGCATTGGCGATTGGCTGGAGCAGTACCGTGCAGGAGGGCATGAACAGGTTTTCCAGTGAGCGAAGCAGCCGTCGATCCCAGCAGCCGCGCTGCAGCCGGATTCGCGAAGCTCACCTTTCCATGGCGGTCGAGGCCACAGATTCCGTCTGCCACGGAGTCCAGCAGAATTTCCTGTTGACGGTAAAGTTCATCGGCCCGGCCTCGCTCCTGCGAGCGAACCAGCATCTGGCCGAGCGATGCGGCCGCGGTTTCAATCGCCGCCATCGCTTCACGATCTTCGCGCAGCTTGAAATGGCAGTAGAACTCCAGGACCGCGAGCACGGAATTGCCCACGCGCACGGGAACGGCCCAGCCGGAGACCATATCCTTTTTCATCGCTGATTGAATGCGGGGGCTCACTGGCGCCGAGTTCAGATCGGCGATCCATACTGGGCGTCCATCTTTCCAGGCGCGTCCCGGCAGTTCAACCCCGTTGGCCAGTGTCTGCCCCATGCTCTCCTGAATCAGGGCCTCGGCCTTGCGCCCAGCAGCGCCCCATGCAGTCGAAAACTCAAGCCCCTTTTGCTTGGCGTCAACCCGCCACTTGATCACCAGGTCCCAGCCCTGCGACAGGCAGAGGGCCTCAAGAATCCGCATGGTTGCAACTTCCGGCGTAGCATTCTCGGCGACAATCTGGCTCACGACCAGTTGCAGGGCCAGCCGGTGCTCGCGCTGCTTTTGCTGGGTCACATCGCGCAGAAGGCAGCGCACGGCCAGAGGATTTCCGGCTTTCTGGCGCTGGCTCAGGTTCAGCTCAAACTCCAGAACCCGACCATCCCGCGCGTGGAAGCGAAGCGGGGCGTGATCAATCGCCTCTCCGTCGAGAGCGCGCCGGAACAACGCAGCCACTTCGCCTCGATAGTCCGGTCCAAAGAGTTCTTCAAACGAGTCAAGCGCCATCAGCGAGTGCTCGTCGGTGCCAAAGGTCCGCCTCCACGCGGGGTTGGCATAAAGGAAGCGCCCCGCCGGGCTCAAGGTGGCGATCATCTCGCTTGAACTCTCAAACAGATCGAGGAACCGCTCCTGTGACTCGCGCAGCGCCTGTTCTTTGTGGAGTGTGGAACTCTTGTCGATGGCTGCCGCCACCAGGCCATTGATGTCGCCGGTATGGTCACGTAGCGCGGAGATGTGCAGCGTAGCCGGAAAAACCGTTCCGTCCTTGCGTCGCAGTTGCGCGTCAAAGCTGGGAACCATGCTTGGCGGCAGCGCGCGCAGGCAATTCAGATAGGCGCTCATGCGGCCCGCAGAGGTCGCCTCTTCGGGGCGGTCCACGCCGCATAGCTTTTCCATCTCCTTTACCAGGCGAGCCCCTTCGCCCGGCGCCAGAAAATCAGACATCGTCCAGCCGTGCACGAGCTCACTGGCGTCCGATCCCAGTAATCGCTCGCCGGCGGGATTGACATAGATCAGCTTGCGGTCAAGGCCTACGGCCACCACTGCCGTCCCGGCAGAATCCAGAATCTCCTGCGTTGGGGAGGGAACGGGCTCAGCATCTGTTTCGCGCTTTTGCGCCGCTTTGCTGCCGGGGTTACGGCTGGGCAGCCGCAGCGCCAGCAGCAAAGCGGCAAGGCAGGCAGCCAGCATCAGCAGTCCATCGTAATCGGGTCCGGCAATCAGGCGTAATGCAACTGCGCCGGCAGCCAGAAGCAGGGCCGCGACCGCGAGGACCGTCCAGAGGATGAAAACTCTGCCCGCGCCCGCCGGTGAAGCCTGCTCATGGCCGGCTTCTCTTGTCTCCGCTGCTGGGTCCCCCATTGGTTCCCTCGGCTACTCAAAACCGTGCCTGGCGCACCCGTAAACACAGGGCCTGTGCGTAAAAGACTGCATGCACGCAGTATATGCAACAGTTTGCACGTAGTATATGCGTTTGCAGCTAGTTCCTCTAGGTAATTCGGAGCCCCGTACCACTTGGCGCTACCCCAGGGGCGCCCAGCAAATTGCGACCTCCTCGCCGGGTCTTATACTTGCCTCATGTTGTTCAAGCGACCTGCTCAGCGTGCTCTTCTTGCAGTCCTTGTCGTGGCCGGGTGCCTCGCCCTTCATCCGACCGCAGCCCGCGCCTGGGGCAATGAAGGCCATCGCCTCATCAACCGCCTTGCGGCGGCGAATCTGCCCGCGGACATGCCGGAGTTTCTTCGTACCAAGGCCGCGATCGAGGAGATTGAGTATCTTGGTCCCGAACCCGATCGCTGGCGTTCTCCTGCGGAACCCGAACTGGTTGCGGCCCAGGCACCCGAACACTTCATTGACCTGGAGCCGGCTGATGCCCTTGGCCCCCTGCCGCACAAGCGGCTCGATTTTGAGGCCAAGGTCTATGCTGCCGGCGAGCGCCCTGAGAAAATCGGACTTCAGCCATGGGTGACGACTGAAGTATGGGAGCGCTTGAAGGCCGCCATGCGCCAGTACCGCGCGATGGCCGCAAATCACGAAGACACTCGTCCGGTCGAAGAGGCCATCCTCTTTTACGCGGGGTGGCTCGGCCACTACGTGGGCGACGGCTCGCAGCCCCTGCACACCACCCTCCAGTACAACGGCTGGACCGGACCCAATCCCAACGGCTACACCACCGCGCATCAGATTCACTGGCAGTTTGAGGGGCCCTTCGTCGGGGCAAACATCCATGCTCCAGAAGTGCTGGCCCAAATGACGCCCACCAAGGCCATCGATGGCGACATCTTCGACGCCTACGTTGCCTACCTCCGCCACNNGCGCGACATGATCTACACGGCCTGGGTGGACAGCGGTGTGCCGGTGAACGACCCTTACGCTGGTAAATAGAAGATTGGGCTCAGGGTGAGAGCCTCAGAAGTTTTCTTGAGTGGTCAGCGTTTTCCTGGACTTTCTTTCTTGTTCCTGGGGTGGCCAAGATCCGCTTGCTCGTTTTCAGTCGCCCACTTCAGCAGGGGCAAGGGCGGGAATGCGCCGCAGCATCAGGGTCAGCGTGACCGTCATCAGCAGCACCGCTGGAATCGCCATCAGGACCCAGGCCAGGAGCGCGTGCCCAGCCAGGCTGGACATCTGCGTAACGAGTTCGAAGGGGGAATACCCCAAGATCTGCCGGGTCGAGGGTGCAGGTGCGGATCCGGAAGCGAGCAGCCATCCGCCCATCCTCACAAACGGCACAATCATGACCAGTTGCAACGGCATGGCCAGGTAGTTGGCCACCTGAATAGCTGGCAGATTGAGTCGCAACGTGAGCGCCAGACCCGCGCAAAGTACGGTTGGAATACCGACCACGGGGATGCAGCCGATGGCAAATCCGAGAGCCAGCGTGAGAGCCAGTCGCTGGGGTGACATGCCCTGCCGCAGCCACACAGCGGCGTCGTGCTTGATCGACTTGGGGGAAAGTCGCTCCATCACACTCTCACTCTTAATACGATTAGACAACGGATTTGGATTTTTGAATAAGACTTTGGTGTGATTTTTGATCAAACTTTCGTGAACGGTCCAATTCCGAGTCGCGGAGTTGGCTTGTTGGAAAATGGGACCGGATACCGGCTTGTACAGCGCGGCACATTGAAGGCGTTCGTTTGCCATGAGATACCGCCATCTGCGATACACTTGGACCCGATGCGGGTGTTTGGAATCGATTGTGGAACCGAGATTACCGGCTACGGTGTCGTGGAGCCGGACGAGACCGCGCGCGAACAGCGTCTGGTCTGCAAAGCCATGGGAGCTATCCGGCTCAGCAAAACAAAATCCACCGCCGAGCGTCTTGAACAGGTGTTTCGTGAACTCTCCGCTGAAATTGAGCGTTGGCAGCCTGATGTTGTCGCGATTGAAGAGGTCTTTTATTCGGTGAATGCCAAGTCGGCGCTCAAGCTGGGCCAGGTGAGGGGAGTGGCGCTGCTTGCCGCGGCTCGCCAAGGTCTGCCCGTGGCTGAGTACGCACCTCTTAAAATCAAGTCCAGCGTGGTTGGCTACGGTCTCGCAAAAAAGGAGCAGGTTCAGTTCATGGTGGCCCGTCTTCTCAATCTGGCCGAATTGCCCCAACCTGCCGATGCGGCAGACGCCCTGGCCATCGCCATCTGCCACATCCACACGGCGCAGACGCTGGGCCTGCAGAACCAGCCCCAAACGCCAGTGCGGAGCGCCGCCCGATGAACCGTGTTTCGTTCCAACCGGTTTTGACGCTCTTTGCCCTGCTTCTCGCCGCGCTGTCCCCTCCGGCCTACACCCAGCAGTGGCCTGCCGCCGATCCAGTCGTCACGGTGGACTTCTCCAATCCCGGCACGAACCCCGCGCACTGGGTGTTGATCCTTCATCCCGACGGCAGCGGCCATTTTCACTCTGAACACGGAGTCGCTCCATCCAACGAATCCCAGTCAATGGATGTTCCGGACGTGGATCGCGACGTCCGGCTCAGCCCGGATTTCGCCGCGCACGTTTTTCAGGTAGCCCGCGGGCACCACTGGTTCCGCGAGGACTGCGACAGCCATATGAAGGTAGCCTTTCAAGGCTGGAAGAAGATCAGCTACGCGGGACCGGAAGGACAGGGAAGCTGCACATTCAACTTCTCAAAGGACAAGGATATCGCCGAACTCGGAGACACGTTTGTGGGCGTCTCCGAAACCATTCGCGAGGGCGCTCGGCTTGAGCTCTTGCTGCAGCATGACCGGCTAGGTCTGGATCAGGAGACCGAATTCATGGTCGACGCGGTGAAAGATGGCCGGTTGCGCCAGATAGGCGTTATTCGCGACATCCTTGAACGCCTCGCCGATGATCCGGAGGTGATGGACAGGGTGAGGAAGCGGGCGCGGGTGTTGCTCGCTCGCACGGGAGCGTAGAATTCATTTTGTTGCAGATTTTGCGCGACATTTTGATCCTTCAGGGTGTCCTATAGAAGTTGGGGTGCGTTTGGGGAGGCACACAATGATCAGGCACAGGCTTATGGCATTCTCGGGTCTTGCGGCATTGGCGATTTCAGCCTTTCTGTTGGCACCGGCCAGCAGGGCGGACGACGCCACTCAGCCGGCTGCGGGCGCGGCTCGTCTTAGCAGTGTTGAGGGCCAGGTCAGAATCTCGCAGGGTGGCCAGGTGCTCGCCGACCCCGCCCTTGTGAATGCTCCACTGTTTACAGGAACCCGTGTTGAGACTGGCGATGACGGCAAGGCGGAGATTCAGTTTGACGATGGCAGCGTCGTTCGACTGGCTCCAGGCAGCGCGCTGCTGCTTACGGTGGTTGCGGCCCAGGGCTCCGCGGTTGGCCTGGAGAGCGGCCTCGCCTACTTCGAACTGCAGGGAGGCGCCCAGGGCGCGCCGTTGCGTGTTGCGTTTGGTGACAGCGTGGCCACTGCCACCGGCTTCACCGTCCTGCGCGTCAAACTCGACAGCCCTCCGGGCGAACTTGCCGTTTTCTCAGGCAATGCCCATCTGGAGCGTGGAAACTCCATGGCCGTCGATCTGCATGGCGGCCAGAGCGTTGCGCTCAACGCCACCGATCCCGGCCACTACAACCTTTCTGATTCCATTGAGCCGGATTCGTGGGACTCCTGGAACTCCGATCGCGATCAGGCTCTCAACGCCGAAGCCGCCGACCAGACCGGCGCAGCCACTAACTTTGCCAACAACAGCACTCCGGCATGGAACGACCTGGACGCCAATGGCAGCTGGTACAACGTTCCCAGCCAGGGATACGTCTGGTCGCCCTATGACGCCTCCAATTCCGGATTCGATCCCTACTCCAACGGGAACTGGATGGCAACTCCGGGCTACGGCTACATCTTCGTCTCCGGCTATCCGTGGGGCTATCTGCCGTACCAGTGCGGTGCCTGGAACTTCTATGACGGGTTTGGCTGGGGCTGGGCGCCCGGCTTGGGCATGGGCGGATGCAATCCATGGTGGGGGACCGGCGGTTATCGCGGTCCGAACCTCGGCAATTTGCCCCGCGGTTATCGCCCGATCCGTCGACCCATTCTTCTCGGGCCCGGAAACCGCCTTGCCGCTTCAGTCGTCCCGGTAAAACGGGGATCCTTCGTTGCTTCGGGTTCGCTGCCCGTGCGTAATCGGTATGCACCAGCGGAGATTGCCGGCGCAACCGTTGCGCCGTTGCGTCCGCTTCCTTCGCAACAGCACTATCAGCCGACGCCCTCAGGATTTGTCTATCATCCTGCTGGTGGCTATCAAGGGACGAGGAGCGAAAATTACCCCACGAGCGACGTGCGTACCTCTGGGGGAGGCCGTGCAAGCTATGCGCCGGCGCCCGAGCCCCGGTACACGGCGGTGCCTAACGTCCCTCGGCCCAGCGCCCTGGTTCCTCAGCCCGGCGCTGCGAATGGCGCGTCGAATGCGAACACCGGAGCACCCGTACCCGGCGTACCACCCGGTGGCCGTGTAGGCAAACCGCCAGACGCTCATCAGAGCTGGTCAACTGGCCGTACAAACAACAATGTCGCGCCTCCGGCCAGCCAGGCCCCACGCAACTATAGTCCGCCTCCTTCGGCTTCCCGTCCGTCCGGCGGCGGTGGAAGCCCTGGCAGCTTTGGTCCAAGCGGTGGTGGTGGCGGCTCGCACTCCAGCGGCGGCGGCAGCTTTGGTGGTGGCGGTGGCTCGCACTCCAGCGGCGGCGGGGGACACCACTAATCGCCTGCGCGAACTGCGATCCTGCGGTCCAAATTGACGTGGTTTCGGAAGACTCAGGTCGGAGCGGGGCAGCTGTGCTTACCCCGTTCTGCTTTCTCTTTGTCGAATCTCAGATTCTTCCGCGCAATGAATAACGCCTGCGCGCACGAATGCAGGCGAAATTTAGATAGCTTTGCCGATCTAGACGAAGCGCTGATTTGCTTTTCATGAGCACGGAAAAATCTGTCGATCAACAAGCGTAGAACGCCCTCGGCTGCGCTGGTTTATTGTGAACGACATCGAACAACCTTCGAAGACTAGCAGCTGACTTTTTGATCAAATTCGGAAATGTCATATTCGCCGAGATGAAGAGGATAGCGGCCGTGCTCGCGAACGAGCTGAACAACATATTCATAGCTGGCGGGAGGTACGTTCCCCGGAACAGAGTGGTCGGATTGAAAGATGAATCCACCCCCCTTGGCAGCGTTCAGTTTTGTGAGGACCGCGGCCTTTAGTTCCTCACGACTTCCGGCCGCCCACAATTGCACATCCATATTTCCGCAAAACCCGATGCGATGACCAAATCGCCGACGCAGGTCGATGGCATCCATTCCCGCCTTGAATTCCAGCGGATTGTACGCATCGACGCCAACCTCGATGAAATCCTCAAAGATCCGATTCACGTTTCCGCATCCGTGGTAAATCACAGGCAGACCATGAGAGTGACACTCGTCGATGAGAGCTTTCACGCCCGGTTTGAAATGGCTGCGCCAGAAAGCCGGAGAAAACATCATCCCTTTCTTATAGGCAACATCGCCCCAGATCACGATGCCATCGAGATGACCGTCCGCCGCTTTGATTTGCGCCTTAACGATTTCGAGAGCGTACTCGTTGATTCGATGGGCAAAGCGCGCAATCTCGTCCGGATACATGCCCATCCAGCACATCGTGTTCTCAGATCCGATAATGCGCCACATCGTCTCATGCGCTTCGCAAACTCCGCCAAATACCGGAAAATCAGTCCAGGCAGCATTTATGCGATCAACGAATGAAGGCAGATTGCGATTGAATGAGTCTCCAACGCCATTGATCTGATCGTCCCCCGCTGAGAAGTAGCGGCGCGTATCCCACGGATCGTCAAATTCGAAAGCAATCATTTTATCGATGGTGTCCGTATCAAAGCTCAGGAACGCGGGCATGGCCTGGTTGAATTTCTTGAAGAGAACTGCCTCGAATCCCGTGCGGACAACCACCTCCTCGGGAGAATCCTTCAAAACCTCGAACGGCTTTATATGTGGATCGAGGTTTGGATTGAACTGCATCCAATCCAGGTTGTAATAGCGGTAAATATCCGCATCTGCTGACAGGTCAAACTCCTCGCGCCAGCGTTTGAGGAAGCTGCCCCAGAAGAAGTCGCTCACGGGAACGCGGTCTGGTTCCTGATGACTCAATGCGGCCTTCATGCGTGCGAGTTTTTCAAGACAATTTGCAGTTCGTTCCATAGCAGTGTGCTCCAGGTAATTAAGTTATTCCCCCAAGGTGAGTGCCCCAGGTAAGCATCAGGATGGCTCCGGTGAGGACTGCGATCCCAAAGCCAATCATCAGGCGCGTGCTGGCCGCGCTTCCTCTCCATTCCCTGAACAGGATGGCCAG
>PLST01000047.1:0-520 GCA_003164255.1 Acidobacteriaceae bacterium
CGGATTTGAGCCAGACCTTGGAGCGGAGCGCCTTGGAGATTTCGTCCTGAATGCCGAAGTGCTCGAAGAGCGGCGTCTCCTTGGTGTAGAGCTTGACGCGGCGCACGAGGGAGGGCGAGAAGCGATTGAGGAAGCGGACAATGCGCTCGTAGTCGGCTTCAGAGTCCACCCAGATGTTGGCGAAGTTGGAGCTGACCTGGTCGCGCAGGATGCGCTCGATGAGCGAGAGGTCGTGGTAGATGAGCGCGGGCGACTTTGAAGCGTCAGAGCGCTGC
The DNA here is from genome assembly GCA_003164255.1 of Acidobacteriaceae bacterium. GTDB lineage: Bacteria > Acidobacteriota > Terriglobia > Terriglobales > Acidobacteriaceae > Telmatobacter. The sequence goes on from PLST01000047.1 coordinate 276, forward strand.
TTGATGTCGTTCCACAGATTCATGAGGAAGCGAAGGTCGGCGCGGAGATCTTCTTCCGACGCGCCTTCAGCGGCGGTGCGGACGATGAATCCGCCAGAGGCATCGCCGCGCTCGTGAACAAGAACACGCTTGAGGCGCTGGCGCTCTTCGTCCGAGGCGATTTTGCGGCTGACGCCGATGTGGGAGACGGTGGGCATGAAGACCAGGAAGCGGCCGGGCAGGGCGATGTGCGACGTGATGCGCGC
>PLST01000047.1:561-3009 GCA_003164255.1 Acidobacteriaceae bacterium
TTGCGATCGCGGCGGGGCTGTCCGGTGGCGTCGGCGGGTTGCGTTCCGACGGCGTCTTCTTCTTCGTCCTCATCATCGTCGAAGGATTCGTCGTCGCCGCCTTTATCGTCGAAGTTTAACTGGATCTTGTGGTCGAGGTGGGCTTCCTGCAGCATTTCGCCAAGTTCGCCGGTGCGCATGGAAGGGGGCAGAGTTTCTTCTTCGTATTCGTCAAGGTCCTGCTCGACGGCCTTGCGGCCGTGGCGGGGATGGGCTACGGTGTCGAACTCCTCACCCTCGATGACCTCTTCTTCAATGTGGCCGGCGCCGGGGGCGTAGGACGAGACGGCCGCTACCGAGGCGCTTGCCGGCTTGGACGCCGCTTCTTCGTCCTTTTTCTTGCCGAAGCCGAAGAGGCGGAAGCCGTGTGGGGGCAGAGGGTCAATGTTGTGCGAGGCCGAGGCATCGGATTCGGGCCCAGACTCTGGTTCGATGCACTCGGTTTCGAGGTCCGCGGTTGTGGACTCGTGGGCCGCGTGTTCAGCCGTTGTGGTTTCAGTTGTTGTTTCATCGAGGTCGCGGCCAAGGAACTCGGCTTCCTGCTGGTTGGCTTCAAACTCGGGCTCAACGCCGGGCTTTTCGAGCTCGGATTCCTGGGTTTCCTCGACGTACTCGACTTCTTCGACATGATGCGCGGAGGCCTTGGCCGGAGCTGCGGATTCGGTGGCCGGCTGTTCGAGCTCCTCTGCGGGTTCGGACTGGCGGTTGCGATGGCGGGAGATGGACTCGCCGGGGAGCAGGCCGCTGCCGTCCCACTCGATGGGTGTGTCGATGAGCGTGGAGGGCTTGGCGAAGCCGCTGGGCCGCACTGGAGCGGGAGGCTCAGCCGAGCGGGGAGCTTCGTCGGCCGGGGCGCCACCGTACTTGCGGAGCGATTCGCCGGGGAGCACGAAGGGAACCGGCTCAGGAGACGAGGCGCGAGGAGCGCGAGCAGCGGAGCTGGACGGGCGCTCTTCAGCGAAGCCGGCCGAGGCCTGAATCTCAGAGGCGACTTCCGATTCGCTGGGTTCGGGAGTGATTTCGAGAGAGGAAGAGGAGGAATCCTGACCGCTCTCGGACGAGCCGGACTGCCCGCGCGCACCGCGGCGATGGCGGCGCCCACGCCAGCGGCGTGAACCGCCGGGGCCTTCGGAGTCGCTTGCAGCGCCGTCGGCTGAAGATTCGGCGGGGGCCAGGGAGTCGGCTGCGGTAGATTCCGTTGATTCGATCACCAATTCGCCGGCGGGGCGGCGATCGCGCTGGCTGCGGTCACCACGCTGGGCAGGACCGGCTTCTGGACGCTGGGCAGAACTCGGTTCTGGACGCGTTTCTGGGCGTTGTTGCTGGGCGGGGCGGCCGCCGTTGGTGTGGCGGACTTCGCGGGGAGGCTGGTTGGCGCCACTGGCGGCAGCCTTTTCCAGTTCGTCGGACTCTTCAGAGTCCTCGAGTTCCATGAAGTCGGTTACGTAGAGGAAGGCGTCGCGTTCGAGACCGAGGTCTACAAAGGCGGACTGCATGCCAGGCAGGACGCGGGTGACGCGCCCGTTGTAAATGGACCCTGCCAGGGTGTACTCGTTTTCGCGTTCGTAATAAATTTCCGCGAGTTGATCGTCTTCAAGAATTGCAAGCCGGGTTTCATGCGGCGTGCTGGAGATGCAAATCTCTTTTGCCATCGTACCTTTCCGTCCGGCGGCCTAGGCCTACCGGTACACGCGGCAAGGAGAGATGGAGACGCACGGGGCAGGAAGGGAAGCGGAGGGGCGGAAGACCAGTTCTACGCAAACGTGGCGGCACTGCGCGTGGAGTGACCCCAGGGGGCCAGGAACCGCGGCAGCTGTCCCGAGGGACCAGCCGAACGAGTTGAGTGTTGCGGGAATCCGATTGCAGAGAGTTTGTGGCGAAGTGAACGGTCGCCGTTAGGCCGGGGGTGCGGGCAAGAACGAATGGCGCTTCGGGAGCGGAGCTGAGCTCCGAAGATCCCACGCCAATCCTGCGGCCAAAACCCCTGCGGCACCGGGAGTCCCTGCGACAATTGCCGGTCGCTGGGGTGTTCCGGTTATCCCGTCTCTGCGTACTCATGAACCCAATCCTGCCGGGCGCGATCCATCCGGACCTGGCCGGCGAAATGCTTGAAAATAATGCTCTTGCTCGCCAGGACTGTCCAAGGGCAAGCAAGGGGCGAACTTGATATCGGCGCCGGGACCAAAAGGGTCGGGACGCCCTAGTTAACGAACCGGCGCATGCGGACATTCATCGCCGCACCCAGCGCCAGGAACGTAAACAGCACCGAAGAACCTCCGTAACTCATTAACGGTAAAGGGATTCCGGTGACGGGCATAAACCCGATGACCATGCCCACGTTGACCGCGATCTGGAAGGCCAACACAGCCACCACCCCCATGATAATCAGGGAGCCGGACAGGTCTGCGG
>PLST01000198.1:0-1026 GCA_003164255.1 Acidobacteriaceae bacterium
ACAGGTTGGCTCCAGGGAAAATCTTTCCGTATCGAAGATGGGAGACCTATCCAGAACGATTTACGACCAACTTTACCAGCAAGGAAATCAATTGGAGGCCCACTTGAGCAACTCGAAATTCAACAACCCGAAGACCGTTTGTCAGTTCGTTGCCGCGTTCTTCTGCCTGATGATTTTTCTGTGCGCCACACAGATCCAATCGCAGGTAGCAGGGTCCGGCACCATCCAGGGAACCGTCAGCGACGCGACCGGCGCGGTTGTGCCGAATGCATCGGTCACGCTGACAAACATGTCGTCTGGCGTGACGCATGCAACGAAGTCGAACGAAACCGGCTCCTATCTGTTCCCTAACATCGATATCGCAGTCTACAAGCTGAACATAACCGCACCCGGATTCCAGAGGTACGAGCAGACCAACATCGTGCTCGAAGTCGGCAGCAGCATCGCCATCAACGCATCACTCAAGGCAGGCTCCACCGATCAGACGGTTGAAGTTCACGCCGACGCGCTGGCACTGCAGACCGAGGACAGCTCGTTCAAGCAGACAATTGACAAGGCCAACGTATCTGAGATGCCTCTGAACGGCCGGCAGATGACCGCGCTGATCACGCTCTCAGGCGGATCGAGCCCGGCGCCCGGTGGCGACTTTACAGGCAGCAAGTACTCCTACCAGACGATTGCAGTTTCGGTTGCCGGCGGCATGGGCAACACCACGGAGTGGAAGCTGGACGGCGCCGACAACAGCGACTACATGTCAAACGCCAACCTGCCCTTTCCCTTCCCTGATGCAGTGCAGGAGTTCAGCGTCGAATCCTCAAACCTTGGCGCGCGCGGCGGCGAACACTCTGGCGGCCTTGTGAACGTGATCACCAAGTCCGGCACCGACGAGTACCACGGCGACGCGTTTGAATTCATCCGCAACAACTATCTTGACGCGACCAACTTCTTCGCGGCCAGCAAAGACACGCTGCACCAGAACCAGTTCGGCGGCGTTATGGGCGGCCCGCTTTTCCCGCACAGCAGGCG
>PLST01000198.1:1084-12305 GCA_003164255.1 Acidobacteriaceae bacterium
CGACGCCACCAACGTTCAACGCGGCAGCTTTGCAGTTGGAAAAATTCATGCCGGTGGCGAACTCTCCTGAGGTGGCGTACTGGAACGCCGGCGCAGGCGGCAACGGCAAGGTGCAATTTGCCATTCCCGGCAAGGTCACCGACGACCTGGGAATCGGCCGTTTTGACTTTGCCGCGAACGAGAAGCACAACATGTACGTGCGGTACATGTACGACAGCTACACCTACCCCGCGTACTTCTACCCGACCAACATTCTTGTCACCTTCCAGGCTCCCGGTCAGTACCAGGTGGTTCAGTCTGGTGTGGCGGGTGAAACGTGGACCATCAATTCGCACGTAGTGAACAACTTTCATGCCATGTTCACCAAGCGTGTTGACATTCGCGCTGGTGCAGCCGCCGGACCGAATAGCAGCCAGATCGGCGTGACGGCGTATAACGCGTACACGGGCTTCCTGCAAATCACCAATTCGACTTCAGGCGCCAACCACAACTGGAGCACCTATTGCGGCACCTGTTCGCCGGGGCACTTCAACGTGGACGACGAAGGAGTCTCCGACGATCTGACCTGGGTGAAAGGGCAACACCAGATCGCCATCGGCGGCGAATTCCTGCGCGTTCATTTCAATGAGGTCGCTGGATACCAGGCAGACGGCGCATTTACTTTCAACGGCGCCTATAGCGGCAGCGGACCGACGGGACAGATCGCCGGCAAGACGGTTTACGGCGACTCGAACCTTGACTTCCTGGTGGGGGCATTGAGTGCGTACTCGCAGAGCAAGACGCAGCAGCTTGCTCTTCGCGGGAACGTTCCCAGCATTTACCTGGAAGACACCTACCGCATGAACTCGCGGCTCACGATTGTGGGAGGCATCCGCTGGTCGCCATTTTACATGCCATCGGACTACTTCAACCGCGGCTCGGTGTTTGACTATGGGGCGTTCCTGGCGGGCAAGACCAGCTCGATCTATCCGAATGCGCCGGCAGGCTCCTTCTTCTACGGGGATCCGGGTGTGTCGCGCGGTTTCACGAACAGCTCGCCGTGGCAGTTCAATCCGAACTTTGGCGCGTCGTGGAATCCGTTCAAGGGACGGAACGACACGATCATCCGCGGTGGATTTGGGCTGTTCTATGACGTAGCCAACTACTACACGACGAACCGCGTTCACCAGAACCCGCCGTTCGCCACTGCTTCCAGCCCGAACCAGATCGCACCGCTCTGCTTCAGCGAGCCATGGCTGACTGGGGGTACGGGTTACGGCTGCAACCAGGTTGGCGGCACCAATACCAGCCCCTATCCTCAGGCTGAGATTCCTGCATCGACCATTGGCTTCCCGAATCAGGGGCAGTTCATTGTTCTTCCGACGACCTTCCACGTTTCGGACACGTTGCAATACACGTTGAGTGTGCAGCATCAGTTCCCGCACGGGTGGCAGGCGCAGGTTGACTATGTGGGCAGCAGGACGCGCAGCATGCCAATCGGTACGGCCTTTGACCAGGCGGTCTACACGCCCGGCGTGTGGGGCGCGAATGCAACGGGTTGCGGCCCTGTGGTGACCACGGGTCCCGCGGCAGCGTCGGCGGGGACACTTACCCCGAAGGTCGGCTCGGCTTGCTCGACCACGGCCAATGCTCAGGCGCGTTACGCTCTGGCCGAGGCCAGCCCGGTCCAGGGCAACCTCTACCAGGGCGCAGGCAACTCGGCGCTGATCAACGACAATGCCTGGGCGAACTACAACGGCATGATCGCAACGCTGCAGCACCGCCTGTCGTCTACCTTCAGCATTATGGCCAACTACACCTGGTCCAGGTGCATGAACGTCTCCGACGCGGGCGGCGATATCGGCGGCAACGGCCCCATGAACCCCCTCCGCATCGGACTTGACTACGGCCGCTGTGGATCGGACTATCGCAACATCTACAACACCTCAATGGTGGCAACCAGCAACTTCAGCTCGATGCATGGAGCGGCAGGCTACCTCATCAACCATTGGGAACTGGCTCCGCTGTTCCACATTCTGAGCGGAGCCCCGATGAACATCACCGACGGTTCGGATCTCTCCCTGACCTCGATCGGAAATGACCGGCCCAACCTGGTGTCGGGCGTGAACCCGATTAAAGAAGTGAAGATACAGGGCGGGTCGGCAGCAAATACACAGGCCAATCACGGATACCTGAACCCAGCGGCCTTCTGCTTCAACCAGGCCTCCTGCTCACCGACGGTGCCTCTTGGAACCTTCGGCAACCTGCAGAGGAACCTGGTCAGCGGACCCATGTTCTTCCAGTTCGATGCGCAGATTTCGCGCATCTGGCCGATCCTGGGAGAGCGCCTGAAGCTGGATACGCGGCTTGAGGCCTTCAACGTTCCCAACCATCCGAACTTTTCCAACCCGAGCACCAGCAACCCTGCGGGCAGCTCATTCGGCACCATTACCTCAACCGCCGGCGGTACCAGCCTGGCGAACATCCCGGCCTTGGCAGCTCGTGTGTTCCAGGGCTCCGTCAAGATCACCTTCTAGTGGTTCCAAGAACACTCCTTCCGGCGCCAGAAAGATCCCGGCGCCGGAAGGATTTTTTTTGCGCGCGATCCGTCCTGCCTTATCTGGTTCACTTGTCTTNNCGGGCGCGAAACCTGCGCGGATGGTACGGCAGTCTCATGGACAAATCTGCGCTGAAACACCAGAGCCGCCGCTCCGCGCAGGCGTGCAATGTCGCCATCGTGGGTGGGCAAAATCTTCGGGGGCGTCCCGACCAGCGTCAGTTCTGCCGCTTCTTTCTCAATAATCGGTCCATAACGGTGCCACGCTGAGGTGATATCTCCGGCAATGAAAATCACCTCGGGTGAAAGGCCCGCAATGATGGGCCCGAGTCCGCGCCCGATATGATGAGCCTGATCCGCAAGGGTTCGGACTGCAGCCTTGTCGCCTTCTTCTGCCTTATTGAGCAGTTCGTTAAACGTGATAGCGGGACCCTTGGGCTGACGTTCCTGGTAGATCCTGAGAGCAGCCTGGCATGAAGCAAAAGTCTCCCAGCAGCCGCGACGGCCGCAGGCGCAGCGGGCGCCGGAAGGATCCATTGAAAAGTGACCAAACTCCCCTGCCATTCCCTGATGGCCGGTGATGACCTGTCCATTGGCGAAGACCCCGGTTCCAACGCCCTCGGAGACCGTTACCAGCACAGCGTCGTTGATGCCATTGAGGCGTCCGAAGAGGAGCTCGGCCAGCAGGCATGCGGTTGCGGCGTTCTCCATCCTCACGGCAAGCCCGGTCTCTTTTTCAATGAGTCCTCTCAAATCAAAGTCTGACCAGTGGAGATTTGGCGCAAAGACCAGCCGTTGTGTGCCCGGATCGATTCGACCCGGAAGACTGATCCCGATGCCTTCGATCGACTTGGCGGGAAAGGCTTGCCGCAAACGCTCGATGCCGTCGGTCATCAGCCTGGTGGAAGCACCTGGATTCGAGGTGAGAGGGACCAACGAACGCGAAAGCATGCGGCCATTCAGGTCGATCACGGCAACGGTGGCGAGCCTGGGATGAAGATCAACCGCGACGACAGCCAGATCTTCATTGAGCCCGAGCAGCGTAGGATGGCGTCCGCGCGCCAGGGTCGCGACTGCTCCTTCGCGCACCCATTTTTCCCGGATGAGCTGTTCCACGATTTGCGAAACTGTGCTCCTCTGCAGTCCGGAACTCCTTGCCAGATCCGCGCGCGAAAGCGGCTGGCCGGCGCGGATCAGCTCCAACACGATATTCCGGTTGATTCCTCGCGCAGTTTCGCTGGACGCAAGCTGAACATTGGTCAGATCGACGTGGCGAATGCCTTTGACATCTTGTCTGTCTTGCAACTGTTTCTCTCCCGCAAACCGCTCCGTACGCGCTCCGCAGTGGCCAGTGGTCAGTTGTCAGTGGTCAGAAATAGCGCGATATGGGGTTTGTTGGTTCCCACCCGGATGATCTTACCAATCCATCCCTTGCTCCTGTGACCGCATCGAATTGCGCAAACTCCGAAAAACAATCATATCTTGATGCGGAAGCCGAACTGCATTCGAATGGAATGCCGACTACGGCTCAGCCTGACTTCTCCGGCAGGGATTGTTTGTTTCCTTGCGTGGCAGAGGAAGCAGAGAAATCCAGCGCCAAGTGCCAGGGTCCCTTTTTTTCTTTGCTCTAGAGTCGCATTAGCGCCCTCAGAGCGGGAACCTGGCGTCTGGAGGTGGATTTTTTGTTTGAACGTTAACTGTCGTTAACCAGAGCTGTTGGTATGATTTCGGTCAATCAGGAGGCAATCAATGATGGAAAACACTCGCTATCTTAAACAGAATGCTGAGACAATTCGCCAAATCAGAGCCGGGCATTCTGTGGGTGCACGCACGGAGAGCAGGCGACATGCGGAAGGTCCGCAGAACAATCGGCGTCGCCGAATAAGCGGTACCGGACTGTTGTTGCTGGCGCTGGCGTTTCTGCTGATGGTTCCAGCGCTCCGGGTCTTTGCCCAGAATGACACCGGTAGCGTGGTTGGCGCCATTCAGGACACGTCAGGCGCGGTTGTGCCCGGCGCCTCCATCAGCGTGCTCAACAAGGCGACTGGAGCGTCGTTCACCACGACTACGGACAACAGCGGTGAGTACGAAGTACCGTCGCTGCACACGGGAGTTTACAAGATCTCCGCTGAGCATTCAGGCTTCAGCACGGCGGTCGCTGACAACATTACCGTTTCCGTCGGCGCCCGCCAGCGTATCGACCTGAAGCTGGAAATTGGCAAGACCGCAGTTACCGTTGAAGTGACCGACGTGGCTTTGCAGCTGGAAACCGAAACCAGCGAAAACGGCGAGACCGTCACCGGTTACCAGACCGCAGCCTTCCCCCTGGTCAGCCGGAATTACTCTGACCTTCTGGCGCTGGTTCCGGGATCGCGCCAAGCGCCCACCGCCGCCATCACCAGTTCCATCAACAGCCTGGCGCGCGCCGGCGCCTATAACGTGAACGGCCAGCGCAGCATGTTCAACAACTTCATGCTCGACGGTCTCGACAACAACGCGTACGGCGAGAGCAACCAGGGATTTGACAACCAGATCATCGCTGTTCCGCCGGACTCGGTCGCCCAATGGGAAGTTGTGACCAACAACGAGAACGCTGAATACGGACGTGGATCCGGCGCCACCGTCAATGTGGCTTCGGCTAGCGGCACCAACAGCATCCACGCATTGGCGTACGAGTTCATCCGCAACACCGATCTCAACGCACCGGGCTTCTTCAAGCCAAAGTTGATTGGCAGTTCGGGCACGATCCAACCGTTCGTCAAGCCTGCGTTTAACCGTAACCAGTATGGAATTAATTTCGGCGGTCCGCTCGTCAAGGACAAGCTCTTCTACTTCATAGATTGGGAGGGTTTCCGCCAAACACTGAAGCCGCTTACCGTCTATACGCTGCCTACGCAGAATGAGCTCAACGGCATCCTCGTGGTCCCGGTCAGGAACCCCGTGACGGGTGTGGTTTATCCGGCCAACACGGCAATTCCGACGGGCGCCATCAACCCGCTCTCGCTGCAGGTCATCTCCTATTTCCAGAAGATCACCGCGCTGCCCACAAGCGGACTCGCCACCACAGGCCTGAACCAGGATGACTATGCGGTGGAAGCGCCGTTTACCGACAAGTCAGACAAGGGCGACCTTCGTCTCGACTACCACCAGAATGCAAACACGTCGTGGTTTCTGCGGATCAGTGACCGCAAGGAAACGGGCGTGAACTATCCGACCATTCCACTTCCGCTTGACGGCACGCAGAACGGCAAAATCCGAATTCTGGACCAGCAGATCGCCCTCGGATATACGCAGCTATTGGGCCCCAACAAGGTTCTGGATGCGCGTGTCGGCCTATCCCGCACGAAGGCCGGCAAGTTCACCCTCTCCATCGGCCAGAATGACTTCACCATCCCCGGACTGCAAACCGTGCCCACGGCCATTGAGGGCGGCCTGCCTCAGATCACCATTACCGGCTTCCAGGCCTTCGGACGCCAGACGACCAACCCACAGTGGCAGGATCCGGCTTTGCTCGATCCCAAGGTGAACTTCACCTGGATCGTTGGCAAGCATTCGCTCAAATTCGGTTATGAGTACGAGCAGACCTGGATGGCGGTCAACGACAACAATCCGCTCTACGGCTCCTTCACGTACGCTGGTGGCTTCAGCAACTGCCCGGCATCAGCCAGCACTTCCACCGTCACCTGCACCGGCGCAGCCAACGTGACCGACAACTATGTCGCTGACTTCCTGTTCGGCAACACCAACAGCTACTCGCTGGCCAATTACTTTGTCGCCCACCTGATCCAGCATATGCACAGCGTTTATGCGCAGGACGATTGGAAGATCGCTCCGCGCCTCACCTTGAACCTGGGCCTGCGCTGGGAGTACGGCTCGCCTTATTCGGAGCTGCACAACAACCTCTCAAACTGGGACCCCGGAGCGCAGACCGTGGATACCATTACCCCCGGCGCAACTGCGGGCAACGGCATTACGCCGGTCAGCCCGGGCGGCGTCTATGGCAAGACACTGGTGAATCCCGACTTGGGCGACTACGGCCCGCGCGTCGGCTTCGCCTATGAGGTAGCGCCCACAACTTCGGTGCGCGGTGGCTTTGGCATGGGCTATGTGCATTACACCCGCGCCGGCTCGGGAGACATCCTGGGCATCAACGCTCCGCAGGCCCAGTTCGCCAATGTTACGCAGATCACACCGACAGCCACAAATCATTGCAGCACGCCGCTACCGGCGCAGATCATTGCCGTCAACACCACAGTGCCGAGCTGCTATGCCACTGCCGATCAGGGCTATCCATCCGGGCTCGTCACCACATTCAACCCGGCCACTGACAACATTACCTATATCCCTAAAAACACGAGGGACAGCTACGTCGAGAGCTGGTACCTCGATGTGCAGCAACAATTGGGGAAAAATATCGTAGCCGATTTGGGCTACGTGGGCAGCCACGGCGTCAAGTTGCAGGGCTTCATCGATGCGAACCAGAAGAATCCCGCAAACGGCTTCGCGCGCCCCTTTGCCAACTGGCCCAGCGACATCACCGCTGCAATCAATGAATTCCATTCAAACTTCAACGCACTGCAGTTCCGCTATCAGCAGCAATTGGTCGGCGGTCTCACGTTGCTGAACTCCTTCACATGGGAGCACTCTCTCGACAACGCTTCTGCGTCACTTGAGGGCAACACGCCGTCGCCGCAGGACGGGAATAACATCGCCGCTGACTACGGGCAGTCGGACTATAACCTTCCGATCGCCAACATCACCAGCCTGGTCTACGATCTGCCCTTCGGGCATGAGAGGAAGTACCTCGCCACCATGAATCCGGCAGCAGACGCCGTGTTGGGAGGCTGGCAGCTGAGCGCCATCAATACTGCGCAGGCCGGCACGCCGTTCAATCTTACCTACTCGCCCGCTTCTGCCACGCTCGTCTCTCCGCAGCTTGCGGCGACTTACCGCGGACTGAACGAGTACCGCCCGAACCGCGTTCCCGGAGCGCACGTAACCCAGGGCCGCTCTGTCGTAGCGGCCAACACTGGCTACATCACGTACGTCAACTACAACGCCTTCACGCTGCCGGCCACCAAGAACGCCAGCGGCACGCTGCTGAGCCCCTTTGGCAATGCGTCGCGCAATCCCGGACGCACTCCGGCCTTCAACGAAACCGATTTGAGCCTCAACAAGCGGTTCAACCTTCCGGTGGAGAACATGAAGATCGAGTTCCGAAGCGAGTTTTATAACATCTTCAATCACACCAACTTCTACCTGCCATCGAGTGGCCTGGGCGGCACTTTGTCCTCCTACAGCTCGGGCGGCACACTCAACGCCACCAATCCAACCAGCGGCGGCGTTATCTCCAGCACCTTCGAGCCTCGCATTATTCAGTTCGGCCTCAAGGTTATTTACTAACCTGAGATTCGCGTTTGCGCCGGTCACGTCGTTCGTGGCCGGCGCATTTTCTTTTGGGGCACTTTGTGCCGCGGCAGCTTTCACGCACTCAGAGTGGCGGACTGAATTCATGCGTGATAAAGTTGAATCAGCAGAGCGCCCGGATCATCGGTCCGGCGGCCCTGCACTCGAGACCGCGGCGAATCGGCCCTCGGACTCACCTCCCCAAGAGACCAGAGATGGGGCGGAACAACTAAACCTCAACCAGGTTCAAGACAGCGCATCGGCATGCGTCGCGGCTTTTTGCCGTTGCCTCGCACGCTGCGAAACGCGCTTCGCGTTGAGACACGTTGTAAACCTTCATCTCGCAGACAGAAAGGGAGAATTGTGAATACAAGAGAACAGATTTTAAGCGAACTTGGGAAGCAGACCGAACCATGGGATGTGCTGGTGATTGGAGGCGGAGCCACAGGCCTGGGCACCGCGGTTGAGGCAGCTTCGCGTGGCTATCGAACTCTGCTGGTGGAGCGTAGCGACTTTGCCAAAGGCACCTCGAGCCGAAGCACAAAACTCGTGCACGGCGGCGTTCGCTACCTTGAGCAATTCAATCTGACGCTGGTGACCGACGCACTGCGCGAGCGCGGGCACATGTTGCGGAATGCGCCTCACCTTGTACACGATCAGCAGTTTGTCGTCCCTGCTTACAGCTATGCATCGCTTCCGTACTATGGCTTCGGGCTCAAGGTCTACGAACTGCTATCCGGCCGCTTGTCGTTTGGCCGCTCTGAGCTGCTCTCGCGCAAGGAAACTTTGGAGCGGCTGCCCCAGCTGATGGGCGACGGACTTCGAGGAGGCATCCTCTACCATGACGGGCAATTTGACGATGCCCGCTATGCCATCGCGCTGTTACGCACTTTTCAGGATCTGGGCGGCACCGCAATCAATTACGTTGAAGCGGTGGGCCTGTTAAAGAGCGGCGAGAAGACAGTGGGAATCAAGGCGCGGGACCGGGAAGATGGCGCCAGCTTTGATCTCAAGGCAAAGGCAGTCGTCAACGCTTGCGGTGTATTTTCTGAAGAGATGCTTTCCATGGACCAGGGCGCGCACGGCACGCTGCTCGCCGTGAGTCAGGGCACGCATTTTGTATTGCCTCACTCGTTCATCACAGGCAGCACTGCGCTCATGATCCCCAAGACCGCCGACGGCCGTGTCCTGTTTGCCATCCCGTGGCATGGATCCACCATCGTGGGCACCACGGATGAGCCCGTGAGTGGCTCATCAACAGAGCCGCGCGCACTCGCATCTGAAAAGAAGTTCTTGTTCGACCATATCGGCAAGTACTTCGGCCGCAAGCCTGCCGAAGACGAGATTCTGAGCGTATGGTCCGGCCTGCGTCCCCTGGTGAAGAAGAGCGGCGTCAAAACATCAAAACTCTCGCGAGACCACACCATCCTCGTTTCTCACTCGGGGCTGATCACGGTGACTGGCGGTAAGTGGACCACCTATCGGCGCATGGGATTTGACACCATCAATCGCGCCTGCGAAGTGGCTTCCCTTCCGAAGGCGACATCTCAAACCATGGAGTTGAAGATTCACGGCTGGACAACGAGTTCTTCAAATGCGTCGGCGTCCGAATGGGAGCGCGTCTACGGCTCTGATCTGCCGTTCCTTCAAGAGCTCTCGGCCGAGAATTCCGGTCTCGACGCCTTGCTGCATCCGCGCCTGCCCTTCAAAGGCCGCGAAGTTGTCTGGTCTGCCCGCCACGAAATGGCGCGCACTGTTGAGGATGTGCTTGCGCGGCGAACCCGCGCTTTGTTCCTCGACGCGCGCGCCGCGATTGACGCAGCTCCGGCGGTTGCCAATCTTCTGGCCGCGGAACTTGGCCGAAGCGAAGAATGGAAGGCGAAAGATCTGGCTGCTTTTCTTGAAGTCGCAAAAGGCTATCTGTACAAGGAAGGTGACGCGGCATAAAGAAACGAATCCTCACGCCTTATTGACCCATTCATGGATTCCTTCGTTTGAGCCCGGGCTGAAAAATGCAATTCAGTCCAGGGGCTCGTGATCCCGGTTCCGAACCCTCCATCGCTTGGCGTTTATCGCAGGCATTGACTAGAACCCGCTCGCTGTTTGAGACTGAGGTCGATAGAAAATGCCTGCGATGAAAAGAGCCTGCCGTGTTTGACGATGACAAGGGCAAGACGGATGGAGTTGCGCAACCCGGCGCCTCGAAGCGAATCCTTCGTCAGCCGTCCATCAAAGACATCGCGCGCATTGCACGCGTTTCGCATCCCACGGTCTCCCGCGCGTTGCAAAACAGTCCGCTGGTGAATGCCAAGACTGCGGAGAGAATTCGCAAGATCGCAAAGGAATCCGGTTATCGCGCCAGCGCCGTGGCGCGAGGCCTTGTCACCCGGCGAACGCGGACCATCGGCTTGGTCGTCACTTCGATCGCCGACCCGTTTACAAGCGAAGTCGTCTCCGGCATTGAACAAACCGCCAACGACCACGGCTACAGCGTCTATCTCGCCGACTCGAACGCCGATCCACGCCGCGAACAAAAAATTGTCCAGGCGTTTGCGGAGCAGCGGGTCGACGGCATCATCGTCACCTCGTCTCGTGTCGGTGCGCTTTATCTGCCCTTGTTGTCAGAGATGATGGTGCCCATCGTCCTCATCAACGATCAGCATCCGGGCGCCTTCGTCCACTCCGTCATGATCGGCAATGTGGAAGGTGTTCGCGTTGTGGCAGAGCACCTGGTCGGCCTGGGTCATCGTCGCATTGCGTACATCGGAGACCAGTACGGCTACCAATCGGACACGGAGCGTTTCGCAGGATACCGCGAAGCACTTGAGGCCGCCAGGATCCCGGTGCTTCCGGAGCTGGTGGTGCGCGGCGATGGCAAGCCTGAAGCGGCCATGCACGCCATGGATGAATTGCTCGCGCTCAGCCATCCGCCCACCGCGGTCTGCTGCTACAACGACATGACGGCTTTGGGAGCCATGCGCTCCATCCACATGCATGGGCTCAGCGTGCCGGATGAAATCTCCGTTGTGGGATTTGACGATCTGTTTGTCGCATCTTACACGCAGCCGCCCTTGACGACCGTGCGACAGCCGATGCGGCGCATGGGACAGTTGGCCATGGAAAACCTGATCAAGTTGATGTCTGGAGAGGAATCCGTGGTCAGGATCAAAGTGAAGCCAGAGTTGGTTGTGAGGGAGTCGACCGCAAGGGTCAAAAAGCGACACGGGAAAACAGCCAGGCGCTAGAGACCCAGCAAGCCACGCACATCAACATGAATAT
>PLST01000031.1:0-3479 GCA_003164255.1 Acidobacteriaceae bacterium
GGACTCCAGATGCATAAATCCTCCTACAGGTCATCTTCTTCGTTTTCCTCGGTTCCTTTATAGAACGTGTCTACGCACTCTTAAAAAGCAGGAAGAGCGCCAACCGATTGTGGCTCGACGTATTGCCGGCTGCAGGCGACCCGCATCACATAAATACACACGTGAGATGTCGATACCGGTAACGATACCGTTTCGCTTGATCCTAAAGTATCGCCCCGAATTCGACGGCCTGTCAAGCGGAAACGGGGCGGAAAGGTGCTGGTTCCAGGGCAAACGCATCTTAATGTTTCGGGCAAAACGATTACTGCCCTGATTTATATTGAGTAGTTTGGCAAACCAACGCAGATGATTGGCGGCCTTTCCGGACCGAAAAGCGCACACCCTCGTCTCCTCAATGAGAAGCCGGTTCGTTTCGTCGCCCGAAATAGACCCGTTTTTGGTCCAAGACGGTGTCGCACCGCGTACTGGTGAGCTTCCGTTACGCGCCGCGGCGGGTGGAGTGCTTGGAGCACGGAGATCGTGGTGGAACACATTCCCTGGAGTGACGGCAAGCGGCCATTGACGACGGCGATGATGGGATTTCTTGCCCGCTGGGTGCGGCGTCTGAGCTGGCGAGAGACGGCGGCGGTCTTTCAGACCAGTTGGGAATCGGTGTATCGGTCCGTGGAGTGGGGTTTGTCCCATCGCCAACTGTGCGGGGTCGAATCGATCGGCGTGGACGAGATTCACTGGGGGCATCGGAAGCGGGCCGACAACTTCCTCACCGTGGTCTACCAGATCGATGCTGGTTGCCGGCGCTTGTTGTGGATCGGCAAGCGGCGCTCGGAGAAGACGCTGCGCCGTGGGCTGAAGGAACTGGGTTCGGAGTTCGTCAAAGGACCGCGTTTTGTTTGCAGCGACATGTGGAAGCCTTATTTGAACGTCATTGCCGTCGAAGCCGGTCAAGCGCTCCATGTGTTGGACCGGTTCCACATCGCCATGCACATGAACCAGGCCGTGGACGAGGTGCGGCGGCCCGAGAGCACCCGCTTGCGAGCGAAGAGCAAGGAGGAGGCCAGGCGGTTGAAGAATATGCGCTGGCCGCTGTTGCGCAAAGCAAGCCGGGTGCGTGGTGAAGCCCGCAATGAGCTCAACGCCTTGCTGGCCAATAAGCTGGCGACGGCCAGGGCATGGGAGCTGGAGGAGGTCTTCCAGAACTTCTGGAAGTACACGTCGCCCCTCGGGGCTTCCGCCTTCCTGGACTGCTGGTGCCAGCGAGCCACGCGCTGCCGTCTGGAGCCGCTCAAGAAGGTTGCCCGTATGCTACGGGCCCATGAGGATCTGCTGATGAACTGGTTCTGCGCCAAATGAGAGATTTCAAGCGCCGCTGTCGAGGGTCTCAACAGCAACATTCGTGTAGTAACCAGACGATCCTACGGCTTTCGTACCTACAAAGCGATGGAGATGGCCTTGTACCACACACTTCGACGACTCCCCGAACCCGAATCCGCCCACAAATTCTGCTGAGGAGGCAAACAAATATAGTACACTTCCCTCACTATGGCAGTAACGATGAAGGACATAGCACGCGATCTTGGGATCGGCGTAATCACTGTGTCAAAGGTGCTACGAAACAAGGACGATGTCAGTGAAAAGACCCGGCAGCGAGTTCTCGCACGTATCAAGGAGGTTAACTACACTCCAAATCTTGCTGCGCGCAGCTTGGTTACGGGACGGACATACCTTGTTGGTCTCGTAGTGCCCGATCTACTGCACACCTTCTTTGCCCAGATAGCAAATTCTCTCACCGGGGCTTTTCTGAAGAAAGGCTATGGCCTCATCATCTCCACTGCGGGCGAGGATCCGGAATTGGAAATGCGCACGCTAGATCGATTCCTAGCTCGAAGGTTTGACGCACTGATCGTCGCTTCTGGAGGAACATCGTCGGCCATATTTGGGCGCTTCCAGGAAGCCGGCACGCCGTTTGTCTTGATTGACCGCCGATTCCAAGATCTCGACGCAAACTACGTCGGCGTCGATGACGAAGTTGTCGGGGCACTCGCCACGGAGCATCTTATTGAAATCGGATGCAAGAGGATCGCGCATCTTCGTGGGCCGGAGACTAGCCCGGGTATAGGACGTCTCAATGGGTATTCTAAGGCAATGGCCAAATTCAAGATGAAATCCTTACCTGGCTATGTTTCGGCGGCAAGGATGGCGGATGTTCATAGCAAAGACAGCGGTGAGGAGCAGATGAAAAAGTTGCTTGGCTTGGCGCAACGTCCGGATGGAGTATTCGCTTACAACGATCCCATGGCAATTGGAGCGATCCATGCGATACTCGATGCGGGTCTCCGGATTCCTGAAGATGTCGCCGTAATCGGCTGCGGGAATCTTCACTATGACAGTGAACTCCGTGTTCCTCTGTCGAGCATCGATCAAAACACCGAGCAGATCGGTGAGCGCGCTGCAAGCCTCACCTTATCGCTCCTGGAGTCCAAGCATCGTCCAAGAAATAAGACAGTGATAATTGAACCTCAGCTCGTTATTCGCGCTTCAACTGATCGGAAGCGGGCACGACAGGAAAAAGAGAAGAGAGTTTGAAGGAAGCCAAATAGGCTTGGCCATTGCAGTGCCATAAGTTTCTCCTACGTTCGAGTACTTGATGTTTGATCGTCATCGGTTTGATTCGCCCCAAAACTTGGCCGCACACACAACCTGTCATTGAACCTCGTTCGTAATCGGGGCTGAAGACTTTGGCAACCTCTTCCCCCACGGCGTTAGATGCGCTCCACGCAGGTCTTGTCGAGTTGCAGATCAGACAGTGGTTTTGGCGCGCCAGCCTTTCCGGTTTTACTCCGCAACCAGGCGCTTCAGTTTCATGCTCACTTTCTCTCGCTCTGTTCCCCGCTGGATTTTTCACCTTCCTGCATCTGTGCTCTTTGCACGGGTAGTAAGCCCACATTCCCATTTTTGAGTCGTAATTCTGAAACCTCCTATCATCGCAATCGTCAGTGTTTATAAGCGTGTGAGCGTGATGAAGACGTTACGGGGGTGAATACCCAATGGGTGAGATACAAAGCCGGCCTATTCAGCTTTCCTTTAATGCGTCTCTCAAGGTCGGCTTCCAAGGTTCTNNGGGAGGAACGCGCAGTTTTGCTTCGCCGACCTGCTGCGGCAATCAGTCTATAGCCGCTTGGCGGGCTACGAAGACCTCAACGACGCCGAGTGCCTTTCCCAGGACCCGACCCTCCGGCTGATCAGTTCGGAGAGGATTTGGGATCGAGGCGCTGCTCTCACTTCGCAGTTGCAGAGTTTTGAGACTGAGATGCTGGCCGAAGGCGCAGACTTCGCGGGGTTGGCACGGCTGAATCGTGAACTGGTGGGGAAAGCAGAAGGGATCAATTCACAGTCCCGGACCGTGCTGGACATGGATTCGACGGAGATTCCGGTGCACGGTGCACAAGAACAAAGCGCCTACAACGGGCATTTCGAGTCGA
>PLST01000031.1:3597-3865 GCA_003164255.1 Acidobacteriaceae bacterium
CGGGGCGTGAAGTACGCCATCCGCATTCCGGCCAATGAGAACCTGGAGCGGGACATCGCGGAATTGCTGACCCGCCTAGTGGGAAGACCGAGCCACAAGCCGGTGGTCTGGTACAAGGGCTTTCTCTACAAGGCGGCAAGTTGGAATACGGCGCGGCGAGTGGTGGCGAAGGTTGAGCATCATGCCTGAGAGTTGTTCCCGCGCATCGGGTTCGTTGTGACGAAACTAACCCTGCCGAGCCGAGCGGTGGTGCGGTTCTACAACAAGC
>PLST01000550.1 GCA_003164255.1 Acidobacteriaceae bacterium
ATGACGATGGTGTTGGATGATGGGCTGACTGGCGAAAGACCCACAGGGGCTGAAGCCCCATTCTTGGGGGGAGCTGTTTTCGGCCCGGCTAAAGCCGTGCCCTTATACAAAACATTTTTCGAAGCCGAAGAACTTCTCGAAACCGAAGCGCTCTCCGGGATACGCTTGTTCGCGTTTTCGTTGCTTGTGCCGCCGCCGACCTGCGCCGCTTTCCAGCGCAGATAGTCTTCGTAATTCCCCTCGCGGCTGGTGACTGTGCCGTTCTCCACTTCCAGCACGCGCGTGGCCAGCCGGTCAATAAAGTAGCGATCGTGGGAAACAAANNGTTGGTCGGTTCGTCGAGCAGCAGGAAATTCGAGGGCGACACCAGGATCCGCGCCAGTGCAAACCGGTTCCGCTCTCCGCCGGAAAGCACGCCAAGCGGCTTGAACACATCGTCGCCGCTGAAGAGAAAGCAGCCGAGCAGTGAGCGCAACTCCACTTCAGGAACTTTCTTGGCTGCGCGGCTGATGTCGTCCAGCATCCGCGCCTCGCCGTCAAGCACCTTGTACTGGTCCTGCGCAAAGTACTCGCTCATCACATTGTGGCCCAGCTTGACTGTGCCTGCCGTGGGCGGCTCATCGCCGGTGAGCAGCTTGATGAGAGTCGATTTGCCCGCGCCGTTGACGCCCACCAGCGCCACCCGGTCGCCGCGCTCGATTCTGAAGCGCACATTCTCGAATACCTTCTTCTCGCCGTAACTCTTGGCCAGTCCCTCGGCCTCGANNGCCTGCGCGCGGAAGCGGTTGATGAACGCCTCAAGGTGCTCGATCTGCTCGCGCTGGTTTCGCCATGCGGCCTGGAGTTGCGCACGCCGCTCATCTTTTTGCGAGAGATATTTGCTGAAGTTTCCCTGGTAGATGGTCAGCCGCTTGTTCCAGATCTCCACGGTCCGGTCGATGGTGACGTCAAGAAAATACCGGTCGTGCGAGATGAGGATGTAGCCGAACGGGTAAGTGTGCAGATAATCTTCGAGCCAGTTGCGCGTCTCCAGGTCGAGGTGATTGGTGGGCTCGTCGAGCAGGAGCAGATTTGGTTTTGCCAGCAGAAGTTTCGCCAGCGCAATGCGCATCTGCCACCCGCCGCTGAACTCGTCCGTCTGCCGCTTCCAGTCCTCTTTGCTGAAGCCGAGGCCCGTGAGCACGCCGCCCACCTGCGCATCCAGCGCGTAGCCGTCGAGAGCGTGAAAGCGCTCCTGCAACAGGCTGAAGCGTTCCGCCGCGGCTTCGTATTCGGCGCCTTCGTGGTCAAGCACGGCGAGTTGTCCGCCGAGCCGCTCAATCTCGCGTTCCATTTCGCGCAGTTCGTCGAAAACGCTCAGGCATTCTTCAAAAACCGTTCGCCCGGTCAGCCGCAGACCCTCCTGCGGCAGGTAACCGATGCTCATGCCGCGCGTCTGCTGCACTTCGCCGTAATCCAGCGTCTCCAGGCCGGCCAACACCTTCATCAATGTGGATTTACCGGTGCCGTTGGCGCCCACCAGCGCCGTCTTTTCCCGCGCCCGGATGAGCCAGTTGGCCTCAAGGAACANNCCCGCGCGGCCTCAATCCAGATGGAAAACCTCTTCCATAGGCGACCACCACTCGCCTTGTTTGCGGTTGGGGTCGGGGCTCTGCATCGGCTCCATGATCGCCCACCACTCCTGCGTGGTCTTGTCCTCAGCCATTCGCGCCATGTCCGCCGCGTAGTTGGTTCCGTGGTACTCAAAGTACGCGTAGAGCGTGTGATTCCTGAGGAAGATGGAGTAATTGCGAATATTGCACTTGCTGATCGTTGCAAGCACGCCCGGCCACACAGCCGCGTGGTACTCCTTGTACTTTTGCTCGGTCTCAGGCTTCAGGCCAATTACCATTCCGTAGCGAGTCATCGTGTCTCCCTTGCACCGCCGGTTCGCGGCCTGCTGCCGTAATCCGGCTTTGTGCATTCAGTCTAACGGCAATCCCACGGGCGTGTACCCTGCCGGCTCGGCGAGTTCACCGCATCCCATTCTCCGGGCAGGGCAAACGCGTTTATGATCGATGCGGGCCTAAGCAGGGTGGCTTTCCGCTCTCAAATTGGTCTGAAAGCATTCTGGAGGTTCAATGAACAGAATCTACACAGGTCGGCGTGACTTTCTGAAGCAGGCGGGGCTGATTGCGCCCGTTGCCATGATGGCGGGAATGCCTGAAGGCGCAATGGCCTTTGGCGGGGGCCACGGCACCATTGTTGAAGACGCGGTTTTGCCCGTAGCCCAAGGTGAAGAAGCTCCAAAAAACCACATCAAATTCGCCGTTTGCGGCATGAGCCACGACCATATTTATGGAATCATCGGCGCCGTAACGCGCGGCGGCGGTGAACTGGTAGCGGCCTGGGGTGGCGAGCCCGACAAGATCGCTATCTTCAAGAAGCGCTTCCCAAATGTGAAGGTCGTGGCGACGCAGGACGAAATCATCCACGACCCAAGCGTGCAACTGGTGGTGACTTCTCAGATTGCCAATGAACGCGGACCGCTGGCCGTGCGCGCCATGAAGGCCGGCAAGGACTTCCTCTCAGACAAGCCGGGCGTGACCACGCTCGAGCAACTGGCCGCGGTGCGCAAGACCATTGCCGAGACCAACCGAATTTACGCCATCCTTTACAGCGAGCTGCTTGAGGTGAAAGCAGCCGTGTATGCGGGCGAGCTGGTCCGGCAGGGAGCCATCGGAACCGTCATCCAGACCATCAACATTGCGCCCCACCAGATCTTCCAGGGCGCGGGCGATGCAGGCGGCGGCTCTTCGCGGCCCGACTGGTTCTGGAATCCCGACCAGTTTGGCGGCATTCTGTGCGACATCGGCTCGCACCAGGTGGACCAGTTCCTTTACTACACTGGCTCCACGCAGGCTGAAGTTGTGGCGTCGCAGGTGGCCAACGTCCGCCATCCCGATCGCCCGCGCTTCCAGGACTTCGGCGACATGATGCTGCGCGGCAACAAGGGCTTCGGGTACGTACGCCTCGACTGGTTTACACCCAACGGCCTTGGCACCTGGGGCGATGGGCGCCTGTTCATCCTCGGCACCGACGGCTATATCGAGATCCGCAAGTACACCGACGTCGGTGTCAAGCACCAGGGCAACAACCTCTTCATTGCCGATGGCAAGCAGGCCCGCTACATCGACTGCAACCAGATGCCGCTGCCTTTCGGTCCGCAGTTCGTGGCCGACATTGTCAATCGCACGCATCTCGCGCAAAATCTGGACGAGTGCCTACTCGCCGCGCAGTTGGTGATCGAAGCGCAGAACAAGGCTACGCACATTACGTTGCACGACAAGTAAGCGCGGGCTTAAAAAAGAGCGGGCGCCATTGCCGGCGCCCGCTCTTTCTTGCCCAATGCTGGATGACACCCAGCTTTAAATCAGCCGAAACCCGCTCAACCGCTTCGAAGCGCCCTCATCAAATGTCAGCGTTGCCGTGCAGCCTTTCCACGTGCCCAGGCTGCCGATCAACGCATCCTCAAACGAGCCGGTACCGCTCCTGAGCGCGACCACGGCATCGTAGACCTGCTGCTCGTTTTGCACATCAAGACTGTCGGCCGCCAGCAGCATCTCAATGTGGTCGGCTACCTCGGTGCGCGTCCTTTTGTACAGGCTCCCAAGAACCCAAACAATCTCAAGCACGCACGCCAGGCTCACAAATCCCGGACTCCGCGCCGATAGCCGCCGTTCAATGATCTCCGTTGCACGCGCCGACTGCGACGGATCGTCCTGCGCCATGTAGCGCAGCAAAACGTTGGTGTCGAGCGCAATCATTTCTTTCGCCGAAACCTCTGTGTGGCGCCCACTCCGATGGCTTCATCAATTTCCCTGCCGCTTATCGGCCGATTGAGCTTGGGAACACTGTCTTTCAGCCTCTTCGTCGGAATCCGAGGCAACAGGATCACGCCATCGGGGTGAAAGAAAAACTTGAACCGGTCACCTGCGCCAATTTGCAGCCGCTCCCGCACCGCCTTCGGAATTGTTGCCTGCCCCTTGCTGCTGAGTGTCGCTTCCATCATGTGGAACCCCTCTTTACATTATAGCAAAAGTAAAGAATCATCGACGAACCATGATTGCTTGTAAATCGTCATTTGGATTCACGAAGATGAAATCCCTGCCGGCTCGAGCCGGTCAATACCTGAACCTCAAGCTACTGCTTGATCACGGTCCCATCCCGTAGGCGGATCTCGCCCCATCCGCCATTGAGCGGGCT
>PLST01000182.1 GCA_003164255.1 Acidobacteriaceae bacterium
CGCACCTACGTCCGGACCGGCAGCCTCAGCGCCGAAGCCCGGCTCGCCCTCATGATCGAGCGCCTCCGCGAGTACGATGCCGAAGTCGTCGAGTGCGCTCCGCAGGATCTTCCGTCCACCATCGCAGCCCAGCTCCAGTCCAGCGGCAAGCGCATCTTTATCGCTCCTGCCGGCCTGCCCGCCTCCTGGCTTGCTCTCGGCTTCGACTGGAGAATTGACCGCGATCTCTCCTCGGCCGAGATCGAACTAGCCGAGGGCGTCGTTACCGCCGCTTTTTGCGCCGTCGCCGACTCGGGAACCATCGTCCTGCATCACTCGGCAACCGAAGGCCGCCGCGTCATTACCTTGCTGCCCGACTGGCATCTATGCATCCTTTATGCCAGCCAGGTGGTTGAAACGCTGCCTGAGTACTTCAGCCGCTGCCAGAATCCGCCGATGCTTGCAACCTACATATCCGGCCCCAGCGCCACAGCCGATATCGAAATGACACGCATCAAGGGCGTTCACGGCCCCAGGTTCTTACATGTGATCGTTGTTCACGACCACGCCGACCAGCCAAAAAATCAATGAGTGCCGAAAATACTCGTCCGGCAAAGGGACATAAGCCATGAAACCTTCTGAGTCCGCTCTCCCAAAATCAACCATTGTTGACCAGGCCTTTAAAGCTCTGGACTCGTTTCAGATCGAAATTCCTTCCTGGGGATTCGCCAACACCGGCACCCGCTTCGGCAAGTTTGTGCAGGCAGCCGCCGCTTCCACCATCGAAGAAAAGTTTGCTGACGCGGCTGAAGTGAACCGCCTCACCGGCGTCACGCCCACGCTCGCGCTCCACGTTTTGTGGGATCTGCCCCGCGGCCTCGCCGATGTGCCCGCCGTCAAGCAGCTCGAGAGCCGCTTCGGTATCCGCTCCGGCTCCATCAATCCCAATCTCTTTCAGGATCAGGAGTACAAGTTCGGATCACTCTGCAATCCTTCCGCAGCAATTCGCAAGCATGCCCTCGATCACATGTTCGATTCCATCGAGATCGGCAAGGCGCTCGGCTCGCGCGATATCTCCCTTTGGATGGCCGACGGCTCCAACTATCCCGGCACGCAGTCCATCCGCAAGCGTATCGGCTGGCTTGAAGAGGCCCTGCGCGCCTCCCACGATCGCCTTGCGCCCAACCAGCGCCTCCTGGTTGAGTACAAGCCCTTCGAGCCTGCCTTCTATCACACCGACATCGCCGACTGGGGCATGTCTTCCCACTTTGCGCGCCATGCCGGCCCGCAGGCCGTCGTCCTGGTCGATACCGGCCATCACTACTCCTCGCAGAACATCGAGCAGATCGTTGCCTGGCTGCTCCACACCGGCATGCTGGGCGGGTTCCACTTCAACGACCGCCGCTATGCCGACGACGATCTCACCCTCGGCTCCATCGATCCTTACCAGATCTTCCGCATCTTCCATGAGATTCACGCCGCCGCCCAGGACGGCCTCAAGCTCGACATCGCCTACATGATCGACCAGAGCCACAACCTGAAGGGCAAAATCGAAGCCATGGTGCAGACCGTGGTCACCGCGCAGGAGCTTTATCTCAAGGCAGCCCTCGTCGACCGCGAAATACTCTCCGGTCTCCAGCAGTCCTGTGACCTGGTGGCCGCCGAGGAACTCTACAGGGGAGCGTTCTGGCAGGATGTGCGTCCCATGGCCGCGGCTTGGCGCGAGGCTCACGGCCTGCCCGCCGATCCGCTCGCCGCCCTTCGCGCCTCCGGTTACGTCGAGCGAATTTCCGCCGAGCGCGGAAGCCGCTCCTCGGCCGTCAGCAGCTACGCGTAAAAACAGTTGTCAGTTGTCAGTGATCAGCGGTCAGTAGATAATTCATTGGCAGTCAGCTTCTACCTGAATTTCCTGGCCTCTGATCTCTGAAGACGGAGATCGGCAAACTGAGAACTGTAAACTGACCACTGACCACTGTGAACTGAGAACAGAGTTGGCCAAGGCAAAGATCAAGCGGCTTTATCTCATTCCGATCCTGTCCAAGGCGCTCGACGTCATCGAGCTGCTTGAGCAGCAACACGCCCCGCTCACGCTTGAAGACGTCTATCAAAAGACCCACATCTCCAAGACCAGCGTCTACCGCATCCTCAAAACTCTGGTTCACCGCGGTTATCTTGCCCAGTCGCAGAATGGCCAGTACAGGCTGGTCTCGCGTCCGCGCCGCCTGCTCTTTGGGTTCGCCGTCCAGAGCGCGGAACTGCCCTTTTCCGTAGCCGTCGCCCACAGTGTCACGCAGGCCGCCGCTGCCTCCGGCGTGGAACTGCTCATCCTCGACAACCGCTTCGATCCTGACGTCGCCATTCAGAACGCTGAGGAGTTTGTCGTCAAACGCGTTGACCTTGTCCTCGAGTTTCAGGTTGAGGAGGCCGTCGCGCCGCGCATCGCCCACATCTTCCGCAAGGCTGACATTCCCCTCATCGCCATTGATGTTCCGCACCCCAACTCCACCTACTTCGGCGTTGATAACTTTGAGGCTGGACACGAAGTAGGCACAATGCTTGCCCAGCATGCCCTCAGCAAGTGGAAGGGAAATGTCGATCGCGTCATCGGCGTCGGTTTCAAAGAGGCCGGCAGCTTCGTTCAGAGCCGGGTCGCCGGCGCGTTCGACGGCATTCGCGAGCGGCTGCCCGATCTGCCGCATGATCGATTCATTCAGATTGAGGGTCGCGGTATGCGCGAGCCAAGCTGCAACGCCATGAAGGAGTTTCTCAAGGGTCACCAGGGAGGTCAGCGCATCCTCGTTGCCGCCGCTACTGATTCCAGCGCACTCGGTGTCATCGACGCCGCCCGCGAGCTTGGCTGCGAGCAGGACTTCGCCATCGCCGGTCAGGATTGCATCCCCGAGGCCCTTGAGGAAATGCGTTCCGGCAAAAGCGCTCTCATCGGTTCCATCTCCCACGAAGTTGAAACCTACGGCCCCCGCCTCATCCAACTCGGCATCGCACTCCTCCGTGGAAACATCGTTCCCCCCTACAACTACGTCCGCCATAAGGCAGTGACTCACGAATCGTTGTCGCCGGAACCGAAAGCGCCCAACAAACCGTGAAATCCGTCTTCTGCCGCTGGTCAGACCAAAAACCGGCCAAAACCCGTCTGCCCACTCTTTTCGACGCTTATGTGAGCGTGCTAACGTGGTCACGTCCGGCCCATTCCCGCTAAACTGGTGATTATGAACAAGGCTGCACTGTCTTCCCCTGTACTGGCATTTCTTGAGGATCGCTGGGATCCCTCTGTCGCTGCTACCCTCGACGAACCGGAATTGCTGCGCTATCGCTCCAACCTGCTCGGCTCTGACCTGCGCATCACCAACTTCGCGGGCGGCAACACCAGCTCCAAAGTTGCGGATGTCGACCCCCTCACCGGCGAGGCAGTTGAGGTGCTCTGGGTCAAGGGTTCGGGCGGCGACCTGGGAAGCATCAAACGCACCGGATTCGCGACTCTCTACCAGCAAAAGCTGCTCGCGCTGGAGCGCAGCTACAAGGGGCGCGACCACGAAGACGATGTCGCCGATTTGTACCCCCTCTGCGCCTTCAAGGGCAACCCCGTTGCTGCTTCCATTGACACGCCTCTCCACGGCTTTCTTCCGTTTCCCCACGTGGACCACCTCCATCCCGACTGGGGCATTGCCCTGGCTGCTTCAGCCAACGGCAAAAACAAGATGGACGAGTTCAATCGCGAGTTCGGTCACTCCCTGGTGTGGGTGCCCTGGGAGCGCCCCGGCTTTGAGCTGGCCATGATGATGAAACGCGCCGTGGAGCAAAATCCCGGCTGCGACGGCATTGTCCTCGGCGGGCACGGTCTCTTTACCTGGGGCCAAACCCAGCGCGAGTGCTACCTCAACACCCTCACCGTCATCGATCAGATCGGCCAGTTCATTCAGCGCCACGGCGTAGCCAAGGGCCCCACCCGATTTGGTGGGGAAGCTGTCCCGGCGCGTCCCGATCGCCGCGACCTCGCCATCCAGATCGCGCCCTTCCTGCGCGGACGCATCAGCGCCCAGCGCCGCTGGATCGCGAGCTTCACTGATGCTCCTGACGTGCTCCAATTCATCAACTCGGCTGATGCCAAAGAGCTTGCCTTCCTCGGCACAAGCTGCCCCGACCACTTCATCCGCACCAAAATTCGCCCGCTTTTTGTTCCCTGGGCGGCCGGAGAAGAACTCAACGCGCTCAAGGACCACATCGGCGTTGCCCTCGCCAAGTACCGCAAGGAATATCGTGCCTATTACAGGGCCTTTGCCGAGCCCGATTCCCCGGCCCTGCGCGATGCCAGCCCCACCGTCGTGCTCATCCCCGGCATGGGCATGTTCAGCTTCGGCAAAAACAAGACTGAAGCCCGCATCGTCGGCGAGTTCTACACCAACGCCATTCACGTAATGGAAGGCGCAACCCTGCTCTCGGAAGGCCCCGTCGCCGGCACCGTTCCCCAATGCCCTCCAGCCATGGATCCGGCCAGCTTCAAGGTCTGCACAAACTACGTCGCCCTGCCCGCCGCTGAAGCATTCCGCATCGAATACTGGGCGCTTGAAGAAGCAAAGATTCGCCGCCAGCCTGCTGAAAAGGAGTTCAGCCGCCGCATCGCCCTGGTCGTCGGCGGAGCCAGCGGCATCGGACGCGAGGTGGCCCATATCGCCGCTGCCCGCGGCGCACACGTCATGATCGCGGACAGGGATGTGGAAGGCGCTGCGCACGTTGCTGAAGATCTGAAGTCTGTCACCTCCCCTGAGTTCATCGCGAGCACCGCCGTCGACATCACCAACCGCGAAGCCATCGCCGATGCCCTCAAGGCCACAGTGGCGGCCTTTGGCGGCGTCGACATCCTCATCAACACGGCGGCCTTGTTCCCATCCTCGCCTGACGCCGTTGTCCCCGACTCCATGTGGGCCAAAACGCTGGATGTGAACGTGACCGCCAATTACCTGCTCGCCCAGGAGACGGCGAAACTTTTTGCCGAGCAGGGCCTGCATGGTACCGTCGTCTTTACCAGTTCGGCCAACGCGGTTGTCTCCAAGAAGGGAAGCGAGGCCTACGACGTAAGCAAGGCCGCGCTCTCGCACCTGATTCGCGAACTTGCGGTGTCACTGGCCCCCGATGTGCGCGTCAACGGCATCAGCCCGGCAACCGTCGTCAAGGGTTCCAACATGTTCCCGCGTGATCGCGTCATCGCCTCGCTGACAAAGTACAACATACCTTTCCAGGATTCGTTCAGCACAGAGGAATTGCGCGGCCGGCTGGCTTCGTTCTACGCCGAGCGCACATTGACGCAGAAGGCGATTGAAACAGTTGACTGCGTTGAGGCGATTCTCATTCTGGCCAGCCCACGTTCCCGCTGCACC
>PLST01000050.1 GCA_003164255.1 Acidobacteriaceae bacterium
GGGGCGTCGAGAACTCAAGCGTGAAACCGCCGGCGGCTTCTGAAGCAGGCCGACAACACCCCACGCTACCAACGTAATTGCGCAATACCAGAGCCAAGGTTGCACATGCATGGACGGTAAACCCTTCTACAGCGAGATAATGACGATGGCGATGGCGGCAAAGAGCAGCCCCAATACCTGAATGGGCTGGAAGCGCTCACGCAGGATGAAGACCGCTAGAAGCACAGTGATCGTGGGATACAACCCAGATGCAACTGTGATGAGCGCGGTGTTGCCCTCGGCTTCCCGCGCGAGGTCATCGACGAACGCGAGACATTGACTTCCGTGTCCAGCGAGATCCCAAGTCCCGCAGCCTCCTGGCTCCCTGGCGACGATGACATCGTCAACTTCGATGAAGTGTATCGCTTAGTCAAGATTGGCGAAGGCCGTGCTGGCGTTTTCATTTTCACAGGTCCCAAGCATGCTCACGTATCACAGGTTCTCGGAATGTTTGCATCATGATCAAAAGAGTAATCTGGGGAGTTATATCATGGAATAACACAACGATCAGTTATGAACCGTGTCCCAGCCCCCGCTTCGCCGAATTCGATAAAGGATCACTATGGTTTCTCCGAATGAAGATTCGCCGAGCGGCTTCACCCGGCGTGCTCTTTTCAAGCTGCCCTGGTACAGCTGGCTTACATCCCTCTTCTTGAAGCAATCTCTCGCGGAAGCCGTTTTTCCGGAAGGATACACTGACGCCGGTGGCTCAATATTCAATGGGTCTGGAGAAACGACTAGCCTTAATGGAATCTGGAGCCTTACTTATGGCACCGATATTGACGCCTTGAAGGGCCAACCTGTCAACGCTCCTCCAGCCAACTGGCCCACTATTCCCGCAACAGTACCAGGCAATGTCGAGTTGGATCTGATTGCCGCAGGCCATCTGGAGCCGCTCGAAAAGGGGGAGCGCGTCTACCAGGCACTCGGTTTGGAGTCAAACCAGTGGTGGTATCGTCGCATCTTCAACGCAGAGCAGAAAGCGCAAGGCGGGCGAGCGGAGCTCGTCTTTGACGGTCTGGACTGCCTAGCCACCGTGTGGGTAAATGGTGTCCTCGTGGGGCAGCCCGCAAATATGCTTATCCAGCACCGCTTTGATGTAACTTCCGTCTTACTTCACAATCGGACCAATGAAGTTGTAGTGCGCATTGATCCTGCTGTTCCTGCTGGACTGGCTGTGCCGCGCTCTGCTTTAGAGCGCTCCACGGATGGACATTGGGAGTCTTTGAGCGTTCGCAAGGCCCCTCATATGTATGGATGGGATATCATGCCCCGCATCATTAGTGCGGGCCTGTGGCGGGACGTACGCCTGGAATACTCTACTTCCGTTCGATTCTCCTCCGTACGCTGGTTCACACGGACCGTGGACGTTGATCGCGCGAGTGCCGTTGCTTCAATCGACTGGGAGATAGATAGTGCACACACCGAACATAGCGGCTACAAAATCGAAGTTGTGCTTAGCCGCGAAGGACGCACAGTCTTTCGTTCGGAAACGAGAGGAGCAGCAACCAAAGGACAGATCGACTGCTCACTCAAGGACGTCGAACTTTGGTGGCCGCGCGGGTATGGTCAAGCGCCACTCTACGATGCAACGGTCATTCTAAGAACTTCGAATGGAAAAACGCTCGCCAGGCACCATTCCAGAATTGGCATCCGCACTATCACCTTGGACCATAGCGAGATAGTTACCCCGGAGACGCCAGGACAATTCGGCTTTACTGTGAATGGAGTCCCAATCTTTGTCAGGGGCGCCAATTGGAGTCCTCTCGATGGCTTGCACAGCCGAGACTCCAAGCACGTTGAAGAGGTGTTTCCAATGCTCGTAGAACTGAATTGCAATATGGTTCGTTGCTGGGGCGGGAATGTCTACGAATCGGATCGTTTCTTTGACTTATGCGATCAGGCTGGAATCATGGTTTGGCAGGACTTCGCTATGGCTTGTGCCGTCTACCCGCAAGACGATGCCTTTCTCGAGGTAATTGCTCAAGAGGCGAAGAGTGTTATCGAGCGACTGCGCAATCACCCTAGCCTTGCTTTATGGTCGGGAAACAATGAGGGCGATGACGCCTGGGTGTCGCGCAGCTACGCAGGAGCGACGCCGGTCGATCCGGGCCGTGACCGAGTTACCCGAAACGCGCTTCCTGCGGTGCTGGAAAAGTTGGACCCACTTCGGCCCTATTTGCCAAGCTCGCCTTATCACAGTTCGGCAGCCTTTGCGGCCGGCAACGACTCCCGCCTTCTGCCTGAAGTCCACCTGTGGGGGCCGCGTGGTTACTTCAAGGCCCCTTTCTATGCGGACACACCGGCGCACTTCGTAAGCGAGATCGGTTACCACGGTTGTCCCGCTCGATCGTCGCTGGAAAAGATGTTCGATCCGGAGTTCGTGCACCCATGGAAAGACGGGCACGTGTGGAATGATCAATGGCTTACGAAATCCGTTCGCTTCCGTCTGGATTCGAATGCTACTGAAGGAAGAAACGACCTGATGATCAAACAGATCAGCGCCTTCTTCGATTCCGTTCCCGACAGTCTTGACGAATTCATCCTCGCATCGCAGATCTGTCAGGCCGAGGCGCTGAAATTCTTCATCGATCTCTGGCGCCAGCAGAAGGGGAGCAAGCGCGGCATCGTGTGGTGGAATCTGCGAGATGGCTGGCCGATCGTGTCGGACTCAGTTGTGGATTACTACAACACAAGAAAACTCGCCTTTCATTTTATCCAGCGTGCACAGCGTAATGTACAGGCAATCTGCTGTGAAGCGGAGGAAGGATCCCATTCCATTGCCATCGTCAATGACACTTTGGGAACTGCTCGTGGACACATCGAAGTGCGCAAGACCGGTGGCGCGAAAAAGCTATTCGAGGCCCAATTCGAAGCCGAGCCAAATGGTGTGATCCATGTTGGCTCACTACCGCATCCGGAGCAGATAGAGATGTGGCAAATAGATTGGTCTGTTGAGGGGCGGACGGCATACAGTAGTCATTATCTGGCCGCCTCCGGACCCATCAGCCTTGCTCAATACAAGAAATGGATGAAGCCGATGGGGCTTTCAATCGAGCCATGACCGCCAGCGAACTGCGACCAGGATGGCTTTGCTATCTGGACAATTGAGTCGCTTGACAGGGTTTGTCGTGGAGATGAGTATAGATTCACGGATCTAACTCCATGAAAACAAAAACCCAACATGCCACATTGTCCGACGTTGCACGAGAAGCGCGCGTAGGGACAAGTACTGTTTCGCGTGTTATCAATGGAGGTGCGCGCGTCAGTCCGGAGACGTTGGAGCGTGTGCGCGCAGTGATACGCAAGTTCGATTACCAGCCAAACCTCGCCGCTCGAATACTTAAAGGTGACCTAACAAAGACAATCGGCCTGATTATTCCGAGTGTCGCAGATTCATTCTTTGCTGTCTGTGCAGAGGCTGCTCAGGAAATTGCGCGGGCTCACGGGCTTCTGCTGATTGTGACCTGCTCCAACAATGACCCCCGCGTCGAGATGGAAAATCTCAACACTCTCATACAACATCGAGTTGACGGTCTCTTACTGGCTCCCGCAGCTTCGCGCAACGATGAGTTGGTTCAGGCTCTAAGCCGAACATCAATCCCTGTCGTCACATTCGACCGCCCGATCTTCGACTCCTCGATTCCGAGTGTCATCAGCGGTAACTACAAGGGAGCGAAAGAGGCGACGCGGCATTTGATTTCTCACGGCTATAAACGAATTGTCTGTATGGGGATGAAAGGTGAAGATTCTCTTTACACCAATAAGGAAAGAATCCGCGGCTATCGAGTTGCCATGCAAGAGGCAAATCTCACGCCGAAAATCGATGTCTCCATTACAAGCTACGAGTCGGTCGTTCTTGCGCTGAAGGCCTATCTCTATGGGACGAACCCGCCCGATGCGATTTTTGCGCTGCGAAATCTTGTAACCATCTATA
>PLST01000136.1:0-2616 GCA_003164255.1 Acidobacteriaceae bacterium
CGGGCTGCATTTTTATACCGTCAACCAGGCTGGCCCCACGCTCAAGTTGTGGAAGAACCTGGGGCTGCCGACGACGGCCTGAGGGCTCGACTCCGACGGGGCCTTGTAGAATCTTCAGAACAAGCTACAGTTTGCAGCCCGAATTCCCCCTTTGGGTGAAACGGACGGGCCGGGCTCGTCTCGATTTCTTTGAAATAACCGATTTGAGCCAAAGCCGCGCCTTGTACTGCTCAAATCAGATTCAGAGATCCCAGAAATTCCAGGCTGAAAAAGGACACAGGAGAGGACTACATGATGCTCGATTTTGTTGCCAGAATTGCTCCATACGCAGACATCACAACATTCGTGGTCGGTCTGCCTACGCTGGTCGGCACGTACTATCAGTCGTTCAAGGCGCGGCAGGAAGCGCGCCGGGAGCGTGAGGGAACCCTGCACAGCCTGGACTGCCTGGAGTTCATCTCGCTGGACGGGGAGTGCATCAACCTGGTGCCGCTGGAGACTCTGCACTCGCTGCCGCGGGAGGGCGACGTGATCCTGTTGCCGGGCGACGGCATTACGACGGCGAGGGATACGTTTGTGACCGGGGCCTTCCTGGTGGAGTCGGTCGAGCATATTTATACGCACGTGGTGCGCAAAGGCGCACGGCCGCGGGAGGCCCGACTGACCAAGGCTGTGGCCAAGGTGACTTCGCTGAATCCGGCGTTGGAATCGTGACCTGTAGCGGCGGCTACTTTTGTTTGCGGCGCATGAGCCGATCGTAGAGCCGCCAAAACTCGCTGTGCAGCAGGCGTGTCTGTTCGGCTTTCAGTGCCTGGTAGGAGCGCGCGACGTAGAGGTCGAAGTCGGGCGGCCAGCCTATGGTGGAGCGGCGCTCGGAGTAGTCGCCATCGGCCCACTTGGCGAGTACGGCCTTATAGCCCACCACATGGGTGACAAAGTCGAGCAGGCAGAGGGGCATCTGCTCCTCGACGATGAGGTGTGCCTTTTCAATGATGATCCTTTCGCGAATGTCGTTCAGGGGCATGAAGATGGTGGTCATCCACAGCATCCACTCCTTCATTTCGCCGTCGAGGATGGGAAAGCTCTGGGTCTTGCCCTGCTTTTTCAGGAGCGAGCGATAGGCGATGTTGCCTGCCTGGGAGGCTACGTAGAGGGGCCCGTAAAACTCGTTGAGACGCTCGTTGACCAGGCGCAGGCGGTCGGCTCGGCGGGCCATCATGCGGGTGCTGAGAAAGGTAACGAGATAGCCGGCGAAGGCCAGCACGATGGTGAGGACGGCCGCGTTTTGCAGCGAGGCGGGCAGAATGACCGTTGAAAAATCCATGACGTGCGTACCTTGGGTGCAGGCTTACTTTGGCGAAAAGTATACGCGGGTTGGGGTGAGGGGAATGTGATGAAGAGCAGGGAACAGGGATCAGGGAACAGGGAACAGAAAGGCTCGGGGGGGAGTTCGTTCTGTCCCACCCATCGCAAAGTGCGCGATGGATGGGGCACACGGCTTTATTGCCGTGGCTGGCTGGCTGGAATGGATTTGCCGACTTCCGGGACGATCTTGATCTCGAACAACTTTGGCCAGAGCTTTCCGGTGACGAAGAGGCGGTCGTGCGCGGCGTCCCAGGCGATGCCATTCAGCACTGCTCCGGAATCGGTGCGCTCGTTCTGCGGCCACAGGCTTGCCAGATCGATGGAACCGAGGACTTTGCCGGTTGAAGGTGAGATGCGGACGATCCGGTCCGTGTACCAGATGTTGGCGTAGATCTGGCCGTGAATGAATTCGAGCTCGTTGAGGTTCTTGACGGGGCTTCCGTTTTCCTTGACGACGAGGGCGCGGACCTGCTTGAAGGTTTGCGGATCGAGGAAGCGGAGGGTTGCGCTGCCGTCCGAGAGGATGATGTGCGCCGCGTCGTGGGTCAGCCCCCAGCCTTCGCCGCTGTAGGGCAATGTGCGCAGCAGGCGAAAGCTGAAGCGGTCATAAACGAAGGCGATGTGCGCCTGCCAGGTGAGCTGGATGAGGGTGCTGCCCCAGTCAGTGAGGCCTTCGCCGAAGTATTGGGCGTCGAGGCTCTGGCTCTGCAGCGTGCGGCCGGTTTCAAGGTCGTCCATGCGCAGAGTGGAGCGGCCATTGAGGCCGGTGCTCTCGTAAAGATGGCCGTCAACGAAGACGAGTCCCTGGGTGAAGGCGTTGGGATCGTGCGGATATGTGTGCACGATGCGATAGGTGTCAGCAGCGGTGGCTGAGGCGGCGCAGAGAAGCAGGAGTAGGAAGAGTAGTTTCATTGAGGACTTCAGTACGCTGAATTCATTCCCCGGTGCCCAAGTGCTAGGCACCGGGGGCACCCGCTTCTTCACTCCTATTCGCGAAGGGCAACCGCAGATTCTTCGCTTACCACCCCCAAACTGAAAAACGTTTGGAGGCCCCGTGCGCTCAGAATGACAATCTTCAAAATCCTAGTTGACGTCGTTGGCCGTGAAAACTTCAACGGGCGGGTCGGAGGTCAACTGGGTGTCGACGATGAGCACGGTGCGCACTTCTCCGCCGGTAAGCGCAAGGGGCTGGGATGTGTAGCGGGGCGTTTGGGTGCCGGTGGGCGTGATGACCATGGTGACGGTTTGCGA
>PLST01000136.1:2623-10450 GCA_003164255.1 Acidobacteriaceae bacterium
GTGTAGCTCAAGGGAGCGACGCCGTTGTCGGTGATGAAGACGGAGTGCTGGTGGCCGGCGAGAAGAGTGCCGGTGGCGGAGACCAGCGTGGCGCCGCCGGTCGCCGCTGTGACCTTGATGGGCGCCGCGATGCTGGCCTGCAGTGTTCCGTAGGGCGTGATGGCCCCCTGGCCGATATTGGCGGCGAGGGTGGTTCCTTCAACGGAAACATTGATGGCTGGGGCGATGTAAGAAGCGTCAATGACGCGGACGAGGGTTGGCTGGGTAAAGCCCGTGACGTTTTCGCAGGCGGTGAGCGAACAGGCCAACGCGAGCGAGGCCACGGCCGCCACGGCGAGCGAGGAAAGCTTGAGCTGGCGCGGTTTCTCCATCCATCGGGTCCGGTTCGTACTGAGGTTTCGCTGCCTCAAAAAGGTCAAATGCCTCACCCTCATAGTACAGGGCTTGAGGAGGGAGACGTTACGACTTTTTGGCCACACGTGAGCGGGATGGACGCAACCCAATCGCGAGGCTGGGATCAGCTTTTCAGGTTGCCGCCGTGAAAGCGTCCGAATCCCCAGGCGTGGTTGAGAGACATGAGCAGCATGCCTGCACCGAGGGTAACCGCCTGCGGTATGTCGTGCAAGCTGAAGCTGCCGACGCAGAGGATAAGCAAGTAGGCGATGACGAGATTGAGGAAACCCCAGAGGACGTTGACCGTGGAGGATGAGAGGCCCTTGCCGGGCGGTTTTGCAAAGGGGGACTGGAAGGGTCGGCCGGCGACGCCGGTGCCGAGGTGAGGGATGGCGTTGGCGAGAAATGCGCCGCCGAAGAAATAGGAAACGAAGAAATACCAGTGCATGATGGCTCCTGATTATTTGACGAGCAGAATCTTAGCAGGTGGCGGGTTCGCAGAATGGCGACTGGGACGCTGCAATCCCCGGTCCCCAAAAGCGAGGGACCGGGGGCACCCGGCGATTCAGCTTGCGCCGAGATAGATGAAGCGGACCAGGAACAGCGCGGCAAGGAGATAGAGGAGCCAGTCCTGGCGGCGGAACTTGCCGGTGGCGACGTGGAGGATGGCCCAGGCAATGATGCCGAAGCCGAGCCCGTTGGCGATGGAGTAGGTGAGCGGAATGAGCACGAGGGTAAGGAACGCTGGGACCGCGACCAGCGGCTCGGTCCAGCGAACTTCAACGATGGTGGCGAGCATGAGCGAACCGACAAGGATGAGCGCGGGAGCGGTAGCGGCGGTGGGTACAAAGCCCACAAAGGGGGCAGCGGCAATGGCGCCAAGAAAAAGCAGTCCGGTGACGATGGCGGTGATGCCGCTGCGGCCACCGGCCATGACGCCGGCTGTGGATTCAACGTAACTGGTGACGGTCGACGTGCCGGAGAGCGAGCCAAAAATAGTGGCAACCGCATCGGTGAAGAGGATTCGGTTGAGGCGGGGAATGGAGTGGTCNNATGTCGAGTTTGAAGGCGGTGCCGAGCAGGGCATGCATGCCGCCGGGCGCGGGCGACCAGCGCACTAGATTCTGCGCCCAGGCAATGGAGTTGGGCGAGGCGATCCAGCTTGATCGCGGATCGGAGTGGAGAATGGCGAAGGCAAAGGCCCAGGAGATGGCGGTGGTGGCCAGCACGCCGATGAGGATGGAGCCGCGGACCTTGCGAATTTCAAGCGCGACCATGAGGATGAGGCCGAGCAGAGCCAGCGCGGTGGTGGGATTGCGCAGGTTGCCGAGGCCGACCAGGGTCTCAGGATCTCCGATGACCAGGCCGGCATTGCGAAAGCCGATGAAGGCGATGAACAGCCCGATGCCGCTGGCGACCGCTGCGTAGAGCTCGTGGGGAATGGAGCGAAGAATCATCTGGCGGATGCCGCCTGCGGTGAGCGCGAGAAAAATGATGCCGGAGAGAAAGACTGCGCCCAGGGCGGTTTGCCAGGGAATGTGCATCTTGAGGCAGACGGTGTAGGTGAAGTAGGCGTTGAGTCCCATGCCGGGAGCGAGCGCAATGGGATACCGGGCCACAATGCCCATGAGGATGCAGCCGAAAGCCGCGGAGAGGCATGTGGCGGCGGTAGCGGCGGCGAGCGGGACTCCGGCCGCCGACAAAATGGCCGGATTGACCAGCACGATATACGCCATGGTGAGGAACGTGGTGACGCCGGCGAGAATCTCCGTGCGCCAGTTGGTTCCCAGATGGCTGAACTCGAAGTAGGTTTCCAGCTTGTGGATGAGGGGCATAGGCAGATTCCCTTTAGAAGACCACAGGTCGAGTCGAACGCAAAGTATTTTCTGGTTTGGGAAGAGTGTGTGGGGAAGGGAGCTATCCGGTTTTGCTTTGAGCCGGACGCGGCACTTGGTAGGATGGAATTCCCATGAACTCGAACGAGACACAACGGAAAAGGATGAAGCCGGTGCTGCGCGCCGTGATCGAGATCGCGTCGATTGTGTTTCTGTTCTACTCCAACCTGCTGATGGGCGAGTTTACGCATGCGAACGGGCAAGGGAAGACGCTGGGGATGGCGCTCTATGACATCTTTACGGTGGCGAACTTTATGATCGCGATTGTGTCGTCGGCGATCGGGTACGTGATGTTTGAGTATCTGCGGAAGCGGATCTGATTGAGTGGAAATTCCAACTTATCCTTCATCCCCATATGGGATAAGACGCGGGTCACCCCGGGCGTCTACGAGACAAAGTGAGCGAGTGCATAGCTTGTGCTCCTGCCCCCTTCGGGATTGCGGATCAGGATTCCGCGTTCGACGAGAGAGAGGATATCGCGATTGGCCGTGTCCTGCGAGCATTTGGCCAGCTTGGCATACTTTGAAGATGTGAGCTTTCCTTCGAAGCCGTCCACGATGCGGTTGAGCACGAGGCGCTGACGATCATTGATTGTTACTCGGCTTAAAGCTTCCCAGAAACGTGCCTTGGCGAGGACGGCGCTAAGCGTGATTTGCGCACCATCGATGGCGCGATCGAGGCAGCCGAGGAACCAATCAAGCCAGGGCGTGACGTCGATCGCGCCTTTCTGCGTCGACTCGAGAATATCGTAATAGGCGGAACGCTCGTGCCGGATTTGTGCCGACATGCTGTAACAACGCAGCGAGCTGTTCTCGGAGCGCGCGAGGGCCATGTCTGCGATGGCGCGTGCGATGCGTCCATTACCGTCGTCGAAAGGATGAATGGTGACAAACCAGAGATGTGCCAGGCCGGCCTTCAAGACGAGGTCGATGGGCGCCGCCGTATTGAACCAGTCGAGAAAGGCATGCGTTTCTTCAGCAAGCTGCGCGGCGGGGGGCGCTTCAAAGTGGAGATGCTCTTTGCCGATGGGGCCGGAGATTACCTGCATTGGGCCGGTAGAGTCGTCCCGCCATTTCCCCACATTGATTTTGGTCATTGCGCTGAGCCCGGTGGGGAACAGCGATGCGTGCCATGCGAACAGTCTGTCTGCTGTCAGGGTTTCGTTGTAACGGCGCGTAGCGTCGAGCATCATCTCGACGATACCTTCAACGCCTCGGTCAGCGGGTTTGAGCGCGCCTATATCGATGCCGAGGCGACGGGCGATCGAGGATCGGACCTGATCCACATTGAGGAGTTCGCCCTCGATTTCGCTGCTTTTGAGCACGTCTGTGGTCAGGGTCTGGAGTAGCGCCTCCTGGCGAAGGTTGAAGCCGAGAGCCTCCATGTGTCCGATGAGACGGCCCTGTTTATGGCGGACGGAGGCCAACGGCTCGGTCAGGCGGTCAAGGCTCCAAT
This sequence comes from Acidobacteriaceae bacterium, assembly GCA_003164255.1. Lineage (GTDB taxonomy): Bacteria > Acidobacteriota > Terriglobia > Terriglobales > Acidobacteriaceae > Telmatobacter. Next base: position 6,367 of record PLST01000136.1, read on the forward strand.
GAAAGCGAGGCCACTCTTCCCGCTGGTGAATATACATTCTCCGCTTCTCCTGCGGAGATTATGGACCAATCCTCCGCAAAATACAAGGATTCTCCGCAGAATATGCGGAGAATATGACGGATATTCGCCGCATGAGAGCGCAGCCCGAGAGTAACCCCATCCAATTAAGCCAGCAGTTTTGCGGCGTCCTTGGCGAAGTAGGTGACGGCGAAGTCTGCGCCGGCGCGGCGAATGCCGATCAGGGCCTCGAGAATGGCGCGGTCGCGATCGAGCCAGCCTTTCTGGATGGCNNCATCAGGATCATGTCCGCGCCCTCCCCGATGTCGAGATCGATTTCGCGCATGGCTTCGCGCAGGTTGGCGCCGTCCATCTGGTAGGTCTTGCGATCGCCAAACTGAGGAGCGGAGTCGGCCGCCTCGCGGAACGGTCCGTAAAACGCCGAGGCAAACTTGGATGCGTAGCTAAGGATGGGCGCCTGCGAGTGGCCTTCGCTGTCGAGCGCATGGCGGATGGCGGCGACGCGGCCGTCCATCATGTCGCTGGGCGCGATGACGTCGGCTCCGGCCTTGGCCAGGCTGACAGCGGTGCGGGCGAGCAATTCGAGCGAGGGATCGTTGTCGACTTCGAATCCATCGCGGCCCTCAATGACGACGCCGCAGTGACCGTGGCTGGTGTATTCGCAGAGGCAGACGTCAGCGATAAGGACAAGCTTTTTGGAGGCAGGGGACTGGCGAAGAGCGCGCAGGCCCTGCTGGACGATGCCGCCGTCACTCCAGGCGCCGGTGCCTTGCTCGTCTTTGGATTCAGGCAGGCCGAACAACAACAGGCCGCCGATGCCGAGGCGCGCGGCTTCTTCAGCTTCTTTGACAGCTTCATCGACGGAGAGGTTGAAGACGCCGGGCATGGACCCGACTGCCTTGCGGACGCCTTCGCCGGGGCAGATAAAGAGCGGGTAGATGAGGTCGCCGGGCTCTAGGACGGTTTCGCGCACGAGGGCGCGCATCTGGTCATTTCGACGGAGCCGGCGCATGCGCATTTGAGGGAAACTCATGAGTGAATTGTAGAAGAAACAGCTCAAAGCGTGGTGCCTCTAAAGTTCACTGTGCACGTAGAGCACCCGAACAGTGGGTCCTTTGCAGACTGCGGAAAATGTCGTGCTTTGGTGTTTATCCCCTGGGGCACGCTTTTCGAACCGCTGAAACTCGTCGAATTGTTCAGCGAATTCCGGAAATGCCACACTCGCGGGTTCTGAACGAGGATGCATGTACGCCGCCCGGCGGTGGCGACCAGATGGGGCACCTGCAAGTTATTGAATGTAAGCATGTTGTAGGGTAGGTGCCCGGCTTTTCAACATAGTTTTTGGGATTTGTGTTCCCTGGCACGTGGAACTCTGCCATACTTGATTGTGCCCACCAGGTACGTCCAATCACAACAATCCAATTTTGAAGGTGCATCGATGTCGGCAAAGTACGTCTTTGTGACGGGCGGAGTTGTGTCCAGTNNAGGTGTTTGTGACCGACGACGGCGCAGAGACTGACCTGGATCTGGGCCACTACGAGCGCTTTACGCATGCGCCCCTCTCGCGCGACAACAACCTGACCACGGGCCGCATCTACGAGCAGATTATCCAAAAGGAGCGGCGTGGCGATTACCTTGGCAAGACGGTGCAGGTTATCCCGCATGTGACGAACGAAATCAAGAACGCCATGCGCAAAGTTTCAGCCAACGGCGCGGACGTGACGATTGTGGAGATCGGCGGGACAGTCGGCGACATCGAGTCGCTGCCGTTTCTTGAGGCGATTCGCCAGATGCGTCAGGAACTGGGCCGCGAAAATACGGTGTTTGTGCACCTGACGCTGGTGCCATGGATCGCCGCCGCGCAGGAGTTGAAGACCAAGCCCACGCAGCACTCGGTGAAGGAACTGCTCTCCATCGGGATTCAGGCCGACGTTCTGCTCTGCCGTTCCGACCGCAGCTTGCCCCGCGACATGAAACAGAAGATCGCCCTGTTCTGCAACGTCGAAGAGCGTGCGGTTATCGGCGCCACGACCGTGCCCTCCATCTATGAAGTCCCTCTGCGCTTTGCCGAGGAGGGTCTTGACTCGCTGATCCTCAAGTACCTCCACAAGGAAGCCCCGGAAGCCGATCTTTCCCGTTGGAAAGATCTGGTGGACCGCTGCTACCACCCCAAGGACGAGGTTCACATCGCCATCGTTGGCAAGTATGTGGAGTACGAGGATAGCTACAAATCTCTGAAAGAGGCCCTGACGCATGGAGCCGTCTCGCAGAACCTGCAGCTGAAGGTGACCTGGATTGAGGCCGAGGGGCTGGAATCAAAAACACCTGACGACAAGAGCTACGAGGCGCAACTCGAGGGCTTCGATGGCATCCTGGTGCCGGGTGGTTTTGGCAAGCGCGGCATCGAGGGCATGCTGAACGCCATCCGCTATGCCCGCGAAAAGCAGATTCCGTACTTCGGCATCTGCCTGGGCATGCAGACGGCGTGCATCGAGTTTGCGCGCAATGTTTGCGGGCTCAAGGACGCGAACTCAAGCGAGTTCGACCCGGCCACGCAACACCGCATCATTTACAAGCTGCGTGAACTGCTGGGTGTGGAAGAGATGGGCGGCACCATGAGGCTGGGCGCGTGGACCTGCATCCTGCAGGAGGATTCTCTGGCTGCCAAGGCCTACGGCGGAGCGACGGAGATCAGCGAGCGGCACCGGCACCGGTACGAGTTCAATCGCGAGTACGAAGCGCTGCTTACTGGCGGCGGACTGCGGCTGAGCGGCACCACGCCCGACGCAACTTATGTCGAGATCGTGGAAATCCCGGGCCATCCTTACTTCCTCGGCTGCCAGTTCCATCCGGAGTTCAAGTCGAAGCCGCTGGAGCCGCATCCTCTGTTCCGGGAGTTTGTGGTGGCCAGCTATAAGAACCGGCTGGGACGGTTGGCGTCGGAGTCAGTAGCTTCTGCTTCCGTCAGGTAGAGAGATCGCCCCCGTTGAAGGCTCTTCTGGCCTAGACGAGCAAGACCGCTCCCTCCACCTTGCCGGCCAGCGCGCGGTCGAAGGTGATCAGCTGGATTCCAGCTACTTCTGAGAAGGCTGCAAGATAACCATCGGCCCANNCTGCGACAGGACGTCTCTCCCCATAGCACTCTGGTTGGTAAGGAGTCGAAGCAGGCCGAGCTGCGTGAATCGACAGAAATAAACAACGGATTCGTCGGAAAGGGAGGCGGTCCATTCCCTCGCCGCCCGGTGGTGCGGATGAACTTCGTGGCTGAGGGCGAACCACACATTCACGTCAGGGAAATGGTATGTATTCGTAAACACCCTCCTCACCTAACCTCAGGGAGCCAGGATTGCTGGAGCGTATCACCGGAAAGCGCTCATGGTTCTTTTGACTGGCGACAGCGTTTCTACCCTCGAGCCGGATTTCCAGGCCCTCCAAAAGGATTTCGCGGAGCGTTTTGCCCTCGCTTGCGGCCCGCAGCTTTGCCTGGCGGAAGACGGGATCCGGAATGTCGATGGTGGTACGCATAGAAACATATTAGCATATTTATGTATTTATGGCATTTTCGGCTCGAATCGAGGTGCGCGGGCTGGATTTGTGGCCTTCGCTTCGCCCAGTGCCGGGATTTGGAAAACTGATGGGGGGCGATCAGGGAGCGGAGAACTCCTGATCCGGGGTCTGGATTGGTTCTGGAGGCACCTTCGCGGTGATCCAGTCCAATCATCGGCAGCCCCCATCCCCCGAGTTATTTTGAGATTTTTGCGCTTCAATTTCCGCTGCTTTGCGGGGGGAATCAGGAGTGTATCAAGTGCTATTGACAACCCCATTTGCCGGGACTACTGTTTGTTGGTTTTTGAAAATGAAGGAGTGTAAGCGATGGCGTATTTTCAGCTTCAACTCGCAGAGAGTGAGTTACAGCGACTGGCAGAAAAGTATTGGCACGAGGCAGGGGAACGTGAGCGGCAACTGGAAGCGGCTGCCTATGAGGCGGGAGAAGCGATCCGGAGCGGTGAATACACTCTTCCTAATCTGGAAACGATCGTACGCTGGAAGTCGGAGCGGATGGTGC
>PLST01000461.1:0-54649 GCA_003164255.1 Acidobacteriaceae bacterium
GCGGCAGAATCGCGCATGGGCTTTGACCGACGCCGCGGCGGACTCAGACGCGCTGTCGACGGCATGCATGGTGCTGAGCGAAACGGAGCTTCATGAGGTGATGGCGCAGAATCCCTCGTGGCTGGTATTTCTGGAGACGGATGGTGTCGCCCGGCCGATTGGCAGCCGTGCGCTGCCACCTATGACCGAAACATAGCTCACCACCATCACAGGTCGATGGACCGTTGACACGTAATACAAAACATCGGGATGGTTCATCCATTCGTTTTGCCCATACCGTTACGATCCCGGAATGGAGGAAGAATGAAGTCCTGATCAGGCTTCGTTCGCCTGTGCAATCCAGTCCAGCGGCTCGTGCAGACCGAGCTCGATGTGCAATGTTACAGGCACGCCTTTCTTCAGGTGCACTTCGCACGAAACCGCATCGGGCGCCGGCATCTTCGCCAAAACTCCAGCCGCCGCCGAGATTCTCTCGATTCCGTGCCGGACAACCAGCGTGATGTCCTGATCCTTGAGCGAGGTAATGGTCACGTCGGCGGTTCTTGCTTGCATATCCCAGGCAAGCGAGTCGACCTTTGCAAAGGTACGCGCCAGTATTCCGCTGATGGATCCCTTATCGAGGCAGTCGGGAACGGCCGGCAGAATCTCGATTACTCCGGGCCGTGAGTAGATGAGCATCTCCATCATGATCGTCGTCATGGCGCCTTGAGCATCGGGCATTGGCGGCTGGTACGGATTATGGCAGGTGCGAAGAGTGGCGGCGACGTAGCCCTGTTCGAGCAACTGTTTCATTTGCGACTGCACCAGGTAGCTGTCTTTGAGGCGCGCCCCGATAAGAGCGCGATGGCTGTAGCCGTGGGCCGCGAGCGTCTCGGGTGTGCGCTTGCGATCCGCCAGCAATGCTGCCTTGGCGAGTCTCGGCGTACGATCTGGATCGATCTCATCGCCGGGCCAGACACCGTACAGGTGCGAGCAATGGCGATGATCGCAATTGTCTTGAAGGGTGGGCCATGCCCATTCCTTCAACATGCCATCCGAATCGAGCAGATAGGGTGGGAGCTTGCCGATCATGGCCTTCCACTTGGGAATGCTGTCCTGGTCGGTGCCAAGAATCTCACAAGCCTCAATCAGGTGTGTCAGCACTTCGCGGCACACCATGATATCCATGTTGGCGTTCAGGACCATTGTCGTGGGCGGACGCACTGGTGAATCCCTCATGCTGAGCCCCGGCCACCACGCCGGCGGCAGAGGCTCGGAGTTGAGGGGAGCGTTCTCAGGAGAGAACGAAGGAACAAAGACATAGTTGCCGCGTTCGTCGGTTACCGTGAGAAAGTCCTCGTAGAAGAGAGCCATTTCCTTGAGGGCAGGCAAGATGCGCTTGCGCAGAAACTCCACATCGCCGCTGACCAGGAACTGGTCCCAGAAGGGGCTGTAGCACCAGCCAGCGCCGGCGGTCCAATAGGGATGAGGCCAAATGCCGTAACCCGTGGATACTGCATAGTGGAAGCTGACACCAAGACCCCAACTAGGCAAGATGGGAAACACGATGCCACGCGCGCCGAAGATATTCGAGGCGTTTGTCCGGCCGTCCGGAAGCACGCTCTCGACCCAATCGTAATAACGGCTCATTGCCTCGGGCAATGCGCCCATCGTTCCGGGGGCAATTTGCAGATTGATATTGATATTGATCTCGGCGAAATAATTACCCGCGGTGGCGATGAGCCAATAGCGGCCCATGTCGAAGAGCTTCTCAAGCAATGCAGGCGAGAAGCCTGTCCGGGTGCGCTGGTCGTCAATCAGCTCTTCGCCAGACATGGCCTGTTGCGCGCTGCCGCCGAAGTCCACAGAGACGCGGTCGAATATGGGGACCTGGACCTGCCGATGGCGATTGAGCAACGTGGCGTAGTCCGCGTCAACCTGGTCGACTGACTTGACCATCGCGTCGACCTGGGCCTGCGAGAAGTCAGCGTACCACTCGACACGGGTAAGCAGCGTCACCGACTGAGCGCCCTCGATAACCACAGTGCCGTCCTCCATGTGTGCCGCTCCGCCGCTCGAAATCACGCGCGTCACTCCCGCCCACCCGTTGTTGTTTACGGCGGGGTCAAAGTGGCCGGCGAAGATAATCCGATGCTCGTTTGCATCCTGCTCGAAGGAGATTGGACCGCCGGCAGCGCCCGAACTGGCGACGGGTTTGGAGATCGCGATCTTTGCGTTGACCAACTCTCCTTTGGGAGCGGTGAGCAGCTGGGCTACGACGCTGTCCGGGCGGGATGCGAATATCTGCCGAACCCACTCGCCACGCTTGTCATTCCAGTGCACCTTGAGTTCGCCGCTTTCAAAGTCGATGGTGCGCAGGTAGTTCTCTGCCACTTCCGCTTCCGGAATATCGATATGGATGGTGAAAGCGGCGATGGAGGGGTGCGGATATTCATTGATCGGGAGTCCGGCCTGACTCATCGAGTCGAACGCCAGCGCCACGGCCTCACGGTATTTTCCGTCGAGGATGAGCTTTCGCAGATCAGGGAGAACCTGCGCAACCTTGGGAGCCTCAAAGGGTCGTTTCCAAGGCACCATCAAGCGCTCATGGTGGAAAAGAACCTGGTCGGAAAAGGGATCCCCCAGTACTTCCACGTAGACGGGTCCATAGCCGGTAACGAAGCCCTCGTGGGCCGACCCGCTCGGGGCAGTGGTGCATACGCCGCGCCTGGGAACGATACCGCGGCTGATTCTTTCGCTCAACGGCATGGGACGTGTTCGTTGCCTGATTCCGCGAAGGGCCTCCGCGAGCAGCGGCTGCTTTGGCAGGTACACGCCTTCCGGAGTGCTGCCTACATGGGAAACTGTCAGGTCCTGGTTCGGAACCAGTCCCGCTTTAGCGGTAGGCGCGCCCACAGCATGAGCTTCGCTGCTCTGATCGTGTTCACCTTTTCTGGAGGCCGGGAGTGCCTGTTGAGAACCGGCTAATGCAATGGCAGCCGCCGTACTCGTCTTCAGAAAGTCTCGCCGCTTCATTCTGCACCTCTTTCTTACCGTAAAGTGCAATCGGATGGAGTTCCAGTGACAGGGAATTTGGATTCCATGTTAACTCTGTTTGGAGTGCCGGATGCTGATATTCAATGTCTCTTTCTCAATAGCACAAATCGAGCCGGGCCCATCAGACCATCGAAGGACAAGTATCTGAGTGGTAGGGATTTTGCAGGCCATTCAACTCACAAGTTCGTTTCATTCCGTTGAGGTAGGGGGCTAGCCTAGCACTCCAACGATGATCGGTGGTCTCTCTACCAGCAATAAGTGGCCACGATGTCGGGAGCACTAGGAAGCTGGTTGATGACGGTTGTATGCAAAACGATCTGTACGTTCTTCTTTTCCCAGTCCTTGGGAAGGGACTTCACCAGCGCCGACAAGGATTGTGGATTGGTGAGAAATTCGGCAGCGGCTCGCGTTCCCGCATGTCCAATTCCTGCGGCTGTAATGACAGACGTACCGGTCTTGGAATTCAAGACTCGGGATACGATCGCGTAGTCATCTGTAAAGTTGTTGTTCGTAGACCACCGCTTTTGAGTACCTGTGCGGTCCACGATTCCGTTACGCCCATCGAACACATAACGGAGATTCTCCGTCATGGTGATTGTCCATGCATTGTTATGCGCGCCAATCAAAATTGTCGGATTTTCGCGGAGGTCGCCGAATGCCACGTCACTGGCAAAGCGAATGTCGAATTGCTTTTCGCGCCGCACCAGCATTGACACGATCCTTGTTGTAGCCGCGACATCGCCGATGGTAACGTAAGTATCCTTTGCCGGATACAGATCCTGGATGTCAAGCTTGGTGCCCGGAGGCAACGGGAGATAGGATTCCAGTCCCATAGCCTCAGATTGGCTCCGCGGGTGCTGCTCGAAATATTTGTCCTGAAAGGAGGTGGACAATTCATAGACAGCATTGCTGCCAATATAGATCAGGATCGGATTGGAATGATCGAGAATAGGCGACCAGAATTGATTGAAGGCGCGCTCCTCAGGGGATGTATAGTAATGCAGCGTCGCCCAGGTCAGAATCGCTAGGGACGCGACAATCGCAAGCCACCATTTGCGCCTTCTGGATTTTGCCCAGGCAGGCATTATGCCGCGCGCCGCNNATCCGGATGTGTTCATTAGGGACTGTTTGGTAGTAAACCGCGAGGCGCTTCCTCACCTCGGCTGCGCGGGAGCGGACCACCGGGTCTTCGTTCGTGTCGTAGTCCGGGCGTCTGCCAAAAACGCTCGCCCCGATAATTCGCTCCTTCAGCATCTCCGGATGACCGGATAGAGTCTGATCCACGATGTACTGCAACAACTCCTGAGACTGTTTGCTGGAGTGAAACGGCGTACTTTGCAGGACTGCCGACAAGGCCCTCTGGACTTCGGCCGCCGGTACAATCTCCGAGTCCTCTTGCCGGTCAGGAGAGTCGGTCCTTTCGACTGTATTCCCCACAGGTCACCTCAGTTCACTGGCCGCAAGCGTACTGTACTCCCCTTTATATCCTATTGACAAGTCAGAACTAACACCCGAGCGCTCTCGAACAATACCGTACAGTACGTTGTCATTCCTCTGTAGAAAGCGCTCCCTTGTGCGTGGAATCGGGGCTGGTCTGTCGGGTGGGCGATATCCAAACTCCCCCGGCCGATTCGACCGCCGCGTAGGCTCCTGGTTTTCCCTACTCAAGGGCCTGGGGCAATCAAATGGGAAATCAACAGAGAAACATCTGGGGAGGCAGAATGAAAAGGTTACGTCTCGTACACCTGGCAGTCTTGATGGTAACGATGTTCCTAGGGCTGACATTTGTTACAAAACTCCAGGCGCAGTCGAAGAGCATCACAGCCTCGCTTTCGGGAACTGTTACCGACCCTACCGGGGCCAGAATCCCGAAAGCCGCGGTGAAGCTAACCAACCCGGAAAGTGGAACTACTCGAAGCGACACCACGTCGGCGCTCGGTGAGTTTAACTTTGCGTTTCTCCCGACGGGCACCTACGTTCTTGAGGCGAGCGCGCCGGGATTCAAGACAACCCGGCAGGAAGGCATCGTTCTGGCTCAGGGGGATTCAGTGAGCATGGGGGTCAGTCTGACGGTCGGCGCCACCGAGCAAGTCACCGTCAACACGACAGGGCCGCTGCTTCAAACTGAGGACTCGAGCATGAGCACCGAGCTCACGAGCCAGCAACTTCAGGAGCTTCCACTCAACCTCCGGAACGACCTCTCCTTTGCGACATTGAACTCCGCCGTGAACACACAGGGCTACCGGCAGCTGTTGGCATCCGGCGGCAGTGAAGACACAGCCGACCAGGATTACTCCTTCCTGAATTTCGGTGGCGGCTACTTCGGAACCAACCTATTCCTTCTGGAGGGCGGCTACGACGTGGCCCAAGGCTGGGGAGGAAGCCAGTATGTTCCCGCTCCGGAAGACACGGACCAGGTGAAAGTAACCAGCTACGAGTTTTCAGCCGAGTACGGATTCAGCACCGGCAATGCAATCAGCATCACTACGAAGGCCGGCACCAGCAACTACCATTTCCTGGCCGACGAATACTTGCGCAACCAGGACCTGGACGCTAACCTTTATTTCAACAAGCTGGCGGGCTTGCCCAGAGTTGACGATCACCGGAACCAGTTTGGAATCGCCGGTGGCGGCCCGCTCTACATCCCGGGCATCTATAAACACAGGGACAAAACCTTCTTTTTCGCCAACTATGAGGGTCTCCGGCTCAACGGCGGCCTCACCTTCGGCGGCAATGTGCCGACCACTGCCGCGTTGGGTGGTGACTTCTCATCGGAACTGACGACCACTCAGGTCGGAACCGATGCGCTGTGCCGGCCTATCTACAAAGGGGCGATCTACAACCCCTATACATCCAGAGCGGTTACGGCTACCTGCGCTACTGCCAATAGCACCGTGGGACAAACCGTTGAAATCCGCGATCCCTATGCGGGAAATATCATACCCACAACCGGCGTAGGCGCAATCGACGCTCTGGCCAACAAATTCGCCAAGGGTAACTACTGGCCGGCGCCAAAGAATCCGGGCGGTGGCTACAACTTCAACACCTCGACGAGCGCGCCGACCTCCTCCAACGAGTGGGGAATCCGCATTGACGAAAACATCAACGCAAATAATAAGATCTACGGGCAATTCTCGAATAAGCACGAGGGAAAGGTGCAAACGGGCGCCTTTTACGGAAACGATATTGCCGGGCCCTACGTGTTTGACCCGAACAACCGTATGTTTGGGGTTTTGGGCTATTCTCACGTCTTCAGCCCAACTCTTATCCTCACCACCGACTTGTTTTTCACTCGCTTTGCCGCGGGGAACGTGGTCCAGGGCTATGGTTTCAAACCTTCGTCGCTCGGGCTGCCGGGCGTTCTCGACACGTGGACACCACAGTTTCCGCAGATTTCGTTCGGAAACACCTTTAGCGGCCAGGGATCATATGCTCCCCTGGGGGCGACACAAAACTCGGGCGAAGCCACCTTCCCTGAGAATAATGGCAGCCTGAACGCCGACCTGAACAAAAGCTTCAAAGCACATTCGGTTTCGATCGGGTATCTGGGCATTTGGCAAACCACAGACGGCGGCAGGTTGACCCCAACTGTAATGAATTTCAGCGTCCCCATGACGGCAGGTCCCGACCCGTCGAATCCGGCGACATCAACAAACGGAGACGGGCTTGCATCCTTCCTGGCGGGCGCCGGCAACTCTGGGGTCGGCTCGGCTGGAACCACTGGCTACACCGCGTTTGCGGCGACGACCAATTACCTGCACGGAATGTACGTCCAGGACGACTGGAAAGCCAACCGGAAGTTGACGTTGAACCTCGGCTTCCGTTATGAAATCCAGATGCCGGCTACGGCACGGCATAATCAACAGGCGTACTTCGATTTCCACGCTATCAACCCGATCAGCGCGGCGACGGGGATTCCGGTTACTGGGGAAATCGTCTACAACACTCCGGGGAACCGCGGTCTCTATCAAAAGAACTTGAACGACCTAGCGCCCCGCGTGGGCTTTACGTACGCCATCTTGCCGAAGCTGGTGATGCGCGGTGGCTACGGCTGGTATTACGCCAGAAACTGGTATGGCGGTTCCGGTCCGGACCCGGGATACTCGACCTCGACAGCCTGGACTTCTTCGCCCGACGGGATCACGGTGACGACGCCGCTCGCGCAGGCATTCCAAACTGGACTTGTGCCGGTGACCGGGAACGCGCTGGGAAGCCTGACCGGCGTTGGTCAGGGTGGCGGCGGCGTGAATCCATTCCGTCCCGATCCTCTTACCAAGGAGTTCGCCTTTGGGCTCCAATACGCCTTCACGGCCAACGACGTGCTGGATGTTGCCTACGTCGGAGGCCGCGGGTCGCGCATTACGATCGGCGGCATGAACTACGGCCAGCTGAATCCAAGCTATCTTTCCCAGGGTTCGGCGCTGAACGCCTCGGCGGGCACCAACCCGTATGCCCATGCGTTGAGTTCCCTGGGACTTACTGCTATGGCTTGCCCGTGGACGGTCGCGCAGTCCCTGATGCCGTATCCGGAGTTCTGCGGGGGCGCCTCAGCCACAGACGAGCCCGTCGGAATCAACAACTACAACGCATTGCAGGCAAATTTCAAGCATCGTTTCGGGGCCGGCCTGATCCTCACAGCCTCCTACACGTACTCGAAGTTCCTGTCTGACGTTGCCGGACCGGAGGAATGGGGATCGGTCAACGGCGATACCGGCGGCTCCGGTATTCGCAATTACTACAACCTGAAAGCCGATTGGACGGTCGACGGCGAGGATATTCCTGAATCGCTGGTTTTGAACTATGTGTATGAACTGCCGTTTGGCCGGGGCAAGACGATTGGCAGCGGCATGAACAGGGCTGAGGATGCAATTGTGGGCGGCTGGCAGTTCTCGGGCATTACCACCGTGCAGAGCGGTTTCCCGATGTCGATCGGCCCCAACGGGAACAGCTCAACCGTCTTTGGCGGCAGCCAACATGCAAACCTGACCGGGGCGCCATTCAGGACCGGCAGCTGCGGCAACGGCAAGCCCGGTAATCCGGTCATTTCTGTGGGAACGAAGTATTGCTTCTTTAACCCGGCGGCCTTTACACCGCCGCCCGCATACACCTTCGGCACCGGACCACGCTACTATTCCAATTTGCGGGCACCGAGATACGTGGACGAAGATCTGACACTAGGGAAGTGGTTCAACCTCGTGGAAGGATTCAAGCTGCAGTTCGCGGTCCAGATGTTCAACGCTTTCAACCACCCCAATTTCGGTATACCGGACTCCGGCGTCGGCGATGGAACTATGGGTGAGAGTTCGTCCACGCAGGGAGCGAGAGAGATGCAGGGCGTACTGAAGGTCACCTTTTAGGGTTCCTATATCCATGCAAAGGACCGTCCTTGCTCTCTGCCTTACGGTCGCGCTCACGAATTCAGCCGTGAGCGCGGTCGTAAGTGCGCAAGAGCCTGCACAAACTCTTCAACCCGTCCTGGCTGGCGCCCAAGCGGCCCAGTCCAGGGGGGATTTTCAAGCTGCGGCGGATGCATACCGGAAAGCCACCGAGGTTGCACCCTCGATTCCGCAACTGTGGGCCAATCTGGGCCTCATGGATCACCAACTGGGGAAGTCACCTGAAGCGATTGAAGCCTTCAGGAAAGCGGCCGAGCTGGACTCGTCTCTATTTGTTCCGCAGCTCTTTCTCGGCATCGAGTACCTCGATGCCAAGAATCCAGCAGCAGCTCTGCCATATCTGAAACGTGCCGTGACGATCAATTCCAAGGATGTGCAGGCTGCACTTTCCCTGGGCAGCACGTATTCCATGCTGGATCGCGGCAGTCAGGCTGCCGAGTCCTTTTGGAATGCAACGGAGATTGCCCCGAACAACGGAAGTGCATGGCTTGGCCTCGGGAGAGCGTACCTGCAGCAGGTTGAAAGCGACGCGCGTCTTATGACTTCAACTTACAAACATTCACCGTACGTCGTTCTGCGGACCGCGGAGACTCTGGCCGAACAGGGCAAGCTGGTTGACGCGGAGAGCGCCTACAAGGCCGCGATCGCGTTTCCGGCACCGGCGCCGTGTGCTCATGCAGAGTTCGGGATTGCGCTGCTTCGGGAAAAGAAGATCGCAGAAGCGCGCGAACAGTTCGAAGCGGAGGCTCGGACGGAAGAACACTGCAGACTAGCGTCGATAGGCAATGCTGTAGCGGCTGCTACAGAAGGGAAACCGGAGGAGGCCGTCAAAGCGCTCGCAGCGATTGCCGCGAACGATCCCAGATTCATTGAATCAAATCTGTATCTGTTCCGCGATGCTTTATCGGCAGACCAGGCACGATCAATGGCCGATCTGGCACGGATGCAACAGAGCGACGAAGGGTCTTCAGCCGATTTCGGCACTGTAGTTGAGCAGGCGCTTGTTTCCGATGTGCAGATCGCGGCGGGAATTGATGAGGCGGAAGCGGCTCAAGGGACGCGACCCGCATCGGCGGCAGCACGGACACTTTACCTTGCCGGGAAGTACACAGCCTGCGATCGGGCCCTGATGCCGGCGCTGGAAAAGCTGGACAGCGCGCAACTACAACTGCTTGCATCCTGCGCGTATTACACTGGCGACTTCCTCTCGGTTTCAAAGGTCGCTAAAAGGCAGAAAGCAAATCCAGCCACATTGCTGCAAGGTTTGTACTGGGAGACGAAGGCCGATCAGAAACTGGCGATTGCCTCGTTGACTCGAGCGGGCGAGATTGACCCCGACTCGCCGCGGATGCATGTCTTGACGGGAGATGTGTTTCGCCAGAAGCGGCGCTGGAGCGAGGCGGAGGCGGAATATCGAAAAGCTCTTGCCATCGATCCCGCGAGCCACGGAGCGCGGCTGAACCTTGGGATTGTGCTGTTCAGTGAACTGAAGACAGATGAAGCCTTCACGATTGCCAAGTCACTGCTCGCGGAGGCACCGGAAGACCCTGAGGCGAACCTGCTCGCCGGAGAGATTCTGGTGCTGGACCACAAGTTTGAAGAGGCCGAGCCATACCTAACCCATTGCCAAAACCTTGCTCAGGAGTTCGTTCCGTATCTTCATATTCTGCTAGGGCAGGTGTATGCGGAAACGAATAGGGTTCCAGAGGCCATCTCGGAGTACAAGCTGGGTCTCGTAAGCGATGAGAATGGCGGACTCCACTACCAACTGGCGCGTCTTTATCAGAAGACCGGGGATACAAAGGCAGCGGCAGAAGCTTTGCAGGTTTCGCAGCGGTTGCGAAAGCATTGGGACGATCGCGCAAGCATTGTCCTTCAACAGTCGGCGACAGACATCAGTCATCAATAGGGTTCCGAAAGATCGCGAGTTGGAATTGCTTGAATAAGAGTTGATCAGGATTGATCGAGGAAGGGAACAAGCTTGCTTGCCGGGTGAGCAAAGCATCATCGGGTAACCGTATGTTCCATTTTGATTGGTTTAGTTCAAAGTTGACACGGGAGTTCATTTTGATCTCATCAGGTTGTACGAAAGCCGTGCTTGCCGTCGCAGCGCTCGTATTCTCGGGCTCGACACTTTCTTATTGCGCTGGCAATGAGATACGTTCGTTCGAACGAAACGCCAATGGCGCAACTCTGTACGCAGACGGGGGCGCCTTACGCATCACCGTATGCTCGGATCGGATTGTCCATGTGGTTGCCAGCCCCGCTCGAGAGATTCCGGTTGCGATTGTGCCCGCGGTGATTGGCGAGTGCAACGACACTCAGTTCAGAATTGAGTCCAACAAGTCAAAGATCTCGGTTCGCACTGCAGCTCTCGAAGTGAGCGTAGACCGTGCAACGGGCGCCGTCCGCTTCCTCACAGTTGACGGTAAGACGATACTTAGCGAGCCGGTAAGTGGGGGAAGAAAGCTGACCCCGGAAACGATTCAAGGCGTCTCCACATTCCAGGTGCAGCAGGCGTTTATGTCGCCCGCCGATGAGGCGCTCTATGGTCTCGGCCAGCACCAGGAGGGAATCTTCAACCTGCGAGAGCTTCCGCTTCGTTTGCAGCAAGCCAATACGAATATTTCTATTCCTGTTTTGGTGTCGACCAAAGGCTATGGGCTGCTTTGGAACAACGCGTCGTTGACGGACTTCAATACGGCCGACGAACCGATTACGTTGAATGCCGCGACAGGCGAAGGGACATTCAGAACAGGTGCGGCGGGAGAGTATGGATTTTTGCTGATCGGGAACCGAAGGAGCAAGCTGCGCCTTTCTGTCGACGACAAGGCGATCATCGATATCAACAATATGTGGGTTGCAGATTCTGCCAGCGCTAAGATCAGGCTAGAGGCGGAAACAGACTACAAGATTTCGGCTCAAACTGGCGGCAATACCAGTCTGTTTGTGCGCCCTCCTTCCGCGACTACTGAATTTCGTTCTGAGGCCGGTGGAGCGGTGGACTACTACTTCTTCTACGGGCCAGAGCTGAACCAGGTGATTGCAGAGTATCGCCAGATGACCGGTGCTGCTCCGCTGCTACCTCAATGGGCATATGGCTTTTGGCAGTGCAGGGAGCGGTACTCAAGCCAGCAACAGATTCTGGATACGGCCGCGGAGTTTCGCACGCGCAAGATTCCAGTCGATGTAATTGTTCAGGATTGGCAGTATTGGGGCAAGTATGGGTGGAATGCGTTGCGCTTCGACGAACGGTATTATCCCGAGCCGGCGCAGCTGATGACCCAGCTGCACGAAGAAGATATTCATCTTGTGGCTTCAGTGTGGGCGAAGTTTGGAACCGAGACCGCAGTCGATCAGGATATGAAGAAAGAGCATCTGATGCTGGCGTCAGCGAATGGCCCTCGGGAACCCGGAGAGGGACAAGCAAAAGAGGATTGGGTTGACCTTTTCAATCCGAAGGCACAGAAGATGTTCTGGTCTGAGCTGAATCGCGGCCTGTTTCACGACGGACTGGACGGATGGTGGTTGGACGCCTCAGAGCCCGAAGGGGACCCGCTCAAAGGAGCGCCAACATTTCTAGGTCCCGGAGAACTTGTACGCAATGCGTATCCGCTTTATGAAACCACAGCAGTTTATGACGGACAGCGCGCTGCCGATGACCGGAAGCGCGTCGTGATTCTCACGAGGTCCGCGTTTACCGGCCAACAGCGCAACGGGACTATCTCGTGGTCGGGCGATATCTCAGCGAACTGGGAGACACTCCGCAGGCAGATCCCGGCAGGGCTGAGCTTCAGCATGTCGGGGATGCCCTACTGGACCACAGACATTGGCGGCTTCTTCCGTCCGCGGGACCAATACACTTCGGACGCCTATCACGAGCTTCTCATCCGGTGGTTTCAGTTCGGTGCTTTCAGTCCCATCTTTCGAGTTCACGGCTACCAATCGGAAACCGAAATGTGGAAGTACGGCCCCCAGGTCGAAGGAATCCTGAAGGAATTCGATGAGCTTCGTTACCGGCTCCTGCCCTACACGTACTCAACTGCTTGGGGAGTCACTAACCGCGGAGCGACGATGATGAAGGCTCTGCCTTTCGTCTATCCAAGTGATCAGTCCTTGAGAGAAGTCAGCGATCAATTCTTATTTGGCGATTCGCTTCTGATCAATCCAGTAACAGAGCCCAACGTGACGACTCGTAGAGTCGTCCTCCCTGCGGGCAGTGATTGGTTCGACTTCTGGAGTGGTCAGAAATATCACGGGGGACAAACGATGGTTGCAGATGCCCCGTTGGACAAGATGCCCATTCTGGTAAGGGAGGGAAGCATTGTTCCTCTCGGGCCCAACATTCAGTACGCTGCTGAAAGTCATGATCCGATTGAACTCCGCATCTACGGCGGCAAGGATGCCGACTTCCAACTATACGAAGACAGCGGAGACGGATACGCCTACGAGCGTGGGGAACGAGCGACGATAAACCTGCACTGGAATGACAAAACGCGCGAACTAACCATCGGTGATCGGAACGGTTCGTTTTCCGGATTGCACGCCAAAATACATCTTAATGTCGCACTGGTCCGGCAAAACCATGGAACAGGAATAGCGGCAGAGAAATCATTTGACAGTTCGGTGGTCTATGAGGGACATCGGATGACCGTTGGGCTGAAGACAGTAAATTGAGAGTACTGCATTTGTTCCTTTTGAAATTGGTAATGTACCGGAGCTTTAAGCAAAGTGATCCAAATCTGATTTCACTAGTTTGAAATCTGCGCCGAGTTTTGTCCAACAGGGGTAAGAAATGCAACAGCAAGGTGAGGTTGTGGTGTCGGCACGGGAGCTAGTCTCTCCTGCCCTGGTGCCTCAAAGAACGCTTTACACCGGAGCACGAATGCCAGCCGTTGGACTTGGCACATTCGGCTCCGATCACGTAACGCCGGATCAAGTAGCTGATGCGGTGCTGGGAGCGGCAGCTGTGGGGTATCGCCACTTTGACTGCGCCTCCGTTTATGGAAATGAGCGCGAAGTCGGCAGCTCACTTGAGCAGATCATCAAGGGGGGCATCAAACGAGAAGAGCTTTGGGTTACTTCCAAGGTATGGAATGACAAGCACAATGGTGATGATGTCATCAATTCGTGTCGCCAGTCGCTAAGAGATCTTCGCCTGGACTATCTTGATCTGTATCTTGTTCACTGGCCGTTTCCTAATTTTCATCCGCCGCAGTGTGACGTGACCTCGCGCAGTCCCGAGGCCAAGCCTTACATCCACGAAGACTACATGAAGACCTGGCGCAAGATGGAGCAACTGGTCGACATGGGCCTGGTGCGCCATATTGGCACCTCGAATATGTCGGTACCGAAGCTGAAGCTGGTTCTACGCGATGCACGCATCAAACCCGCCGCCAACGAAATGGAGTTGCACCCGCATTTCCAGCAGTCTGAGCTTTTCAAGTATGTGGTTGCTAACGGTATTGTTCCGGTAGGCTATTGCCCCATCGGATCTCCGGGACGGCCAGAGCGCGACCGGACACCGGAGGATACGACACCTACACAGGATCCGGTTATTCTCGACATCGCCAGGAGCCACGGCATTAGCCCGGCGAGTGTCTGCATCAAGTGGGCTGTGCAGCGCGGGCAGGTTCCGATTCCTTTCTCCGTCAACCACTATCGCGACAACCTTGAATGCGTGACCAAAGACCCGCTTACGGACGAAGAAATGCGCGCCATTGGCTCCATTGACCGCAACTGCCGCCTGATCAAGGGCCAGGTTTTTCTTTGGAAGGAAGGCCAAACCTGGGAGGCATTGTGGGACGTGAATGGCGAAATCACGCCTCCGTAAGCACAGCTCCCTGCTGTCAGGTTTCAGCCATTAGCTAATTTACGCGAGAGCAAGTCTCAGCCTGTTTTGCGGGGACTCTCAATCGGGCATCCTTAAGGTGGCAGAATTACGAAGGAGGATATCCAGAGGGAGAATGGATTCCATGAATCGCAGGAAATTCCTAACGGCTGGGATATCTACGATCGCGCTAACTCAGATGATGAAGGCGACCGACACGAAAGGTTTGCAAACGCAAAACGCCAAACTCATTGGCGGCGCTTCGAAGATAGCTGATCGCGATTCTTCGCAAGGATATCTCGTTAGTTTGACTCAAGCCGGTCACGGTGTTACTTTCGCGGGTCTGCCGGCGGGAAACAGGTTGACGATTCGCTATTCGTCGCTATCCGTGGGTACGATCAGTGTTGCGGTCAACGACAAGCCGGCATGCAAGGTAAATATCCATTCATCGGGAGCACTCACCAGTTCCTATCTTGACGCCATTGTTGATTTGGCGATACCTGCGAATGCCAATGTGACAATCAGTCTGGCGCCCAACGACGTCGGGGTGAATATCGATCGGATCGTTGTTGGTGACATATTAGGGTTGCCGCCGGACGTCTGGAACCTGCCCGCGTTACCAGTTGCCAACGGTCCATATTCCGCCGACTGGAAGGCCCTGGGGCGAGCCTATGCCGCTCCGTCGTGGTGGCGCGATGCAAAGTTTGGCGCATGGTCGCACTGGGATCCGCAATCGATGCCTGAGCAGGGCGATTGGTATGCGCGCGGAATGTATATGCAGGGCAGCCCGCAATATGAGTTCCACCTCAAACATTTCGGCCATCCATCGGAATACGGTTACAAGGATATCTGCCACAACTGGGTGATCGACCGATGGAACCCTGACGGGTTGATGGATCTGTATGTTGAGATGGGTGCCCGTTACTTTATGGCGATGGGCTGTCATCACGACAACTTCGACTGCTTCGACTCAAAGTATCAACCATGGAATTCGCTGCATGTTGGCCCCAAAGTGGACATCGTCGGCACGTGGGAAAGGGTGGCGAGAAAGCGCGGGATGCGGTTCGGCATTGGTTTTCATGACACTCCAGCCCGAACCTGGGGCCAGTTTATGCCAGTGCGTTACGCCAGCGACAAGAAGGGGGCCATGATGGGCGTGGACTACGATGCCCTTCAAACAGTGCGAGACGGGAAAGGAAAATGGTGGGAAGGCATGGACCCGGTCAATTTATATGGCCCGGTCCACACATCGCTGGACCCGCTGAATTCGCCGTTCGCCAACCAGTTTATGTGGCGAGTGGATGACGCCATTACCAAGTACCACCCCGATGTGATCTATTTTGACGAGCACGCGGGCGATTCGCAAGTGGATTTGGGCGTTCATATGGGGCTTGGTTTTCTCGCCCCGCGGTTGATCGCGAATTACTACAACAAATCGTTGCAGTGGAACCATGGGAAGATGGAAGCGGTCGTCAATCTCAAAGGTGTGGGTGGGCGTTACAACAGCTTCCAGGATCACCCTGAACTGCTTCCCGACGTTGACCGCTCCCTGGTGAAGAGCACCGAAGCAATCATCGAACCGGAGATTATGGCCTATCCGTTCCAGACGGAAACGAGTATCTCGGATTGGCATTACAAAACGGGGCAGAAATACCTGGATGCCCAGAGAATCATTAATTTGTTGATGCAGAACGTATGCCGCAACGGGACCATGCTGCTCAACCTCACCCAGCACGGTCGCGGCGATCTTGATCCGGAGGTGGTGCGCGCCGCCAAAGACGTTGGTGCGTGGTTGAAACTGAATGGCGAAGCTGTCTACAGCTCACGGCCGTTTGAGGTCTATGGTGAAAGCGGGATTTGCTATACACGCAACAACGGCAATGTATATGCCACACTGCTGGATTGGAGCGGCGGCCCGGTTACTCTCAAAGCTCTCTGCGCCGGCGGAGCGACCCTGGGCAAGATTTCCAAAGTTGAACTGCTTGACTCCGACATTTCCCTTGCGTTCGTTCAAGATGATGCGGGGTTGACCGTCACCCCGGGCGCAACCCCGCAACCGCTTCCGGGAATTACCAGCGAATCGCTGGCAACTTCGTGCCGGGTGCTGCGTATCAGTCACGACAAAGGCTGGATCAACGATGACGATCTCCGCGTTGTGTCTCATGGGTGGATGCGACGCTGCAACCTGGGAACCGGCGACTACAACAACGACCTCACCACCAGCGACAAGCCCGGGGATGTTTGGGGTTGTTCCTTTACCAGCAGCAGCGTCTCGGTCATCGCGCCGAAAGAAGCAGGAGCTGGACAGATCGAGGTTCAGATTGACGGTCGTACCCGCGCCAAGGTGGACCTGTCAACGACAAGTGCGCGTCAAGCCCAACAAAGAGTTTTTGAAGTGAAGGATCTGGTTCCCGGTAAACACTCCATCGCCATTATCAATAGGGGGCCTGGGCGGGTGGCCGTGGATGCCCTGATCGTGGATTGACCTCGCCAAAACCCTACCCGGCTAGTGATGGTTCCCCATCATCCTGATGGGACATTCGACACTTGCACTACTCGAAGCTGATGGGTCGTGCAGGGTCCGTCGGACTTCGATGTGAAGCACCGCGTGGTCGCCTCAGTGATTTACCACCTGCCCGTCGGGCCCGGCCTCCTCTTCAGTCCTTCGTCGAAAGCTCTGGATGCGGTGATCGGAGGCTGGGAACTCAGCGCCGTCGCCACCCTCCCGACCGGCGTACCCTACAACGAGAGATACAACGACGACAATGCCAGCACCAATACCATTGTTGGCGGCACCCAACCGACGAGGCCGAATTACGTTCCTGGCCAACCGTTCGTTCTCGCCAACCGCACGGCCGGATCCAACGGACAATGGGTGAATCCTGCTGCCTGGCAGGAGCCGGCTCCGGGCTTCCTCGGAACCTCGGCGCGCAACATGCTCTACGGTCCTGGCTACCAACGGTTCGATATGTCTCTCGACAAGAACTTCAACATGACCTACAACGAGCACCACCAGTTGCAAATCCGATTTGACGCGTTCAACGCATTCAACCACACCAATTTCGGCAACCCGAACACCTTTCTGGACGGCACATCGACACCCGGCAGAATCACGGGTTCCGATGCGCCTTCAGGAAGCGCCAATGGAGGTTCGCGCGAACTGCAGCTAGCCGCCAGGTACTCGTTCTAGCGTCGGATACCTCAAGCTTGTTCAACCGTTATGGGCACCCCAGGTCTCAAACCAGAGACCTGGGGTTCACTGGGTGAGCCCCTTGCGTGAGACGGTTTGCTGAAGACCCAGTTGGCGTTGAGTTCCGAGACGACAACTGGATTTTCCCGTCAGGTCGGGTAGATGGATTTGCCATTACCCGTCATTTGCGAATATTGTTCGAGTGGCTGAAATTTCCTGCAAAATCGACGACTTTGGGCTTAAATCCACATGCCCCAATGCCGTGGGGGCAAGTTCCCCTCTGGGCACAAGAAGTTGGTCCATTACGAATGTTTGGTCTGTTCAAGTTCGACAACGAAAGGTGATCTGAAAAATGGCGCAAACTACTCGACGGTCCATGTTGAAAGGAGCAACCCTTTCGGCATTGGGAACACTCTCGACATTCTCGCTCCCCGCTTTGGCGGGAGCCGTGGAAACCAACAGCTCACCGTTTCAGCGGCCGAAGCTCAAGATCACCGAGGTGCGCACCGCGCAGGTCATCGTTCATGGACCGCAGACGCACATCAGGATTTACACGGATCAAGGCATCTACGGGCAGGGAGAAACCACGGACGCCGCTATCGGAACCGCGTCGCTGATCCATAGTTGGCGGCGCGCGCTCATCGGGCGAGATCCGCTCAATGTCGAAGCGATATGGGAGAGGATTCGCACCCTGGGAATCTTCGCTGGCGCGCAAGGTGGACAGTACATCACAGCCTTGTCTGGCTTGGAAATTGCGTTGTGGGACCTTGCCGGCAAGGCGCTGGAGTTGCCCGTGTACCAGCTTATGGGCGGCAAGTTCCGCGATAAAGTCCGCATCTATTGCGACTCGGATATGGATGTTCCCATTGGGGAAGAGTCGGACCGAAAGCTTCCGTGGATCAAGGCGCAAGGCTTTACGGCGATGAAGATCGACCTCGACGATGCAATGGATCCGGCGCGCTTCGATTCCGTGAATTGGACTGCGAGCAATGGCGAGATCGATCGCATGGTGAAGTGGGTAGCGCACGTGCGGGAGTCGATTCCAGCCAACATGGACCTGGCCTGCGATATGCATGGCCGCTACGATGCTCCGACCGGAAAGAAAGTCGCGAAGGCGCTGGAGCCGTTCAGGCTGATGTGGCTGGAAGAGCCTGTTCCCCCCGAAGACATCGACGCGATGGCGGACATCCGGCATTCGACCTCGACCCCCATCGCCTGCGGCGAGAACCTCTACATGCGCTGGGGATACAGGGAATTGTTTGAGAAGCAGGCAGTGGACATCATTCAGCCCGACTTCCAGAAGGTGGGAGGGCTTGGCGAAGCCCAGAAGGTCGCCAACATGGCGCAAGCCTACTACATTCCAGTCGCGCCGCACTGCGTGGTTTCACCGATTGGGGTGATGGCTACCGCTCACGCATGCACCACATACCCGAACTTTCTGGCATGCGAGTGGCACTGGATCAACCACCTCGATACCTGGAAGACGTTCGTGAAGGAAGGCGAAATCATCATTGATGGTCACGTCACGCCCACGGAGAAGCCCGGCCTTGGCGTGGAGATGGACGAAGATGCCGCGAAGAAGGTTCAGATTCCGGGAACACCCTGGTTTGAAGCTGAGAAGTAGTTCTTTGAAGATCACCGGTACTTGGGAGAAGAGACGATGCGGAAGATGATTGCAGGTGTGCTGGCTGGGATGTCCTTGCTGGCGTTCACTCCGCGCCTGACGGCGCAGCAGGAGTTTTTCACGCGGGACGATGTGATCAAATACACTCCTGACTGGCAGGGGGAAAGGTTTCCGGACGGTCGGCCCAAGGTGCCCGACGACATCCTGGATCGCATGAAGAATGTGACTCTTGAAGAAGCCTGGGCGACCCTACGCAACGCGGGTTTTGTGCACCAGTATGAAGATGGCTGGTACTCGATCCATCCTGATCAGATCCTGGTGGGCAGGGCGCTGACGGCGGTATGGATGCCGGGCAGGCCCGATATTCAAAAGGTGATTGAAGACCAAGGGAAGAAGGACAATCGCCAGGGGGCTACCAACGCGTGGCCTGTGGACATGTTGCAGCCGCGCGATGTGTATGTAGCCGACCACTTCGGACTCAAAACGGATGGTCCATCGATTGGCGACAACGTAGGCAACGCCATCTATGCGCGATCGGGGAACGGCATCGTTTACGATGGCGCGGTTCGCGATATCAATGGTCTGAACGAACTGCCGAATTTTACTTCCTTTGTTCGGTTCTACGACCCTTCGCATCATTTTGGAAGTCTCGCCAGCGGAAGACTGCTCAACTCGACCATGGTGAGCATCAACGGGCCGACCCGGATCGGACATGCGACGGTGATGCCTGGAGATGTAATTCTGGGACGGAACGGTGGTGTGCTGTTCATACCGCCGCAGCTAGCGGAGCGGGTTGTCAAAGAGTCGGAAAGCACTCGTCTTGAGGACACGTTCGGACACCAGCGCCTGAGGGAGAAGAAGTACACCGCTGGACAGATCGATGCCAAGTGGTCACCGGAAATCGAACAGGACTACCACCAGTGGCTCAAAGAGAATGAGAATCATCTGACCGTACCCAAGGCCCAGATTGAAGAGATTTTGAAAGAGGCTAAGTAGTCGGATCAGGGCCTGGAGGGATCGCCGATGAGGGCGAGTGTCCGGGTCAATGATTGGCAAACGCACGCTGTTCATCTGACTATCGAGGCTTTTTTTGAATTTCGGAAACGGGCAACATGTGCAATTGGCAACTTGCGGCGACGGGCCGATCCAATTGAAGAGGGAGATCCCACGGCTCTGCCGGAGGATCCTTACTCAATACAACAAGAACGTAGAGCTGAAAGGAAAAAGAGGAAATGTCAGATAAAAGCAGTCTCAACATGAATCGCCGTAGTGTTCTCAAGTCTTCGCTGGCCGTACTGGCAGGTGGGGCTCTCAGCCAAGCTGCTGTAGCTGACGCTGCGGAGTCTTCGATCAAGAATGTCAATCTGAACTCGAGTCCATCAACTTTAAAGATCACCGACATGCGCTATGCGGTGGTGGTCAAGCCGGGCCCGAGTCCCTGCGTTCTGATCCGCATTGACACGAACCAGGGGGTGTATGGCCTGGGCGAAGTGCGGGACATCGCTGGATATCAGTATGCGATGGTGCTCAAGAACCGCATCGTCGGCGAGAATCCGCTGCAGATCGACTATCTATTTCAGAAGATTGCCCAGTTTGGAGGGGGAGCGCGGCAGGCGGGCGGCGTTTGCGCCGTGGAGATGGCGCTGTGGGATATTGCCGGCAAGGTATACAACATCCCAGTCTACCAAATGCTAGGTGGCAAGTGGCGCGATAGCATTCGCATCTATGCCGATACCGAGGAGTCGCCCGAGCCAAGCGAGTGCGCGGAGCGAGCCAAAGGACGCGTGGCCATGGGGCTCACCTGGCTGAAGATGGATATTGGCATTCGTCTTCTGGAGGGGAAACCCGGGATGGTGATGGAGCCGGCCGGTCAAAGCAATTGGGAGATGCGCGTTCAGCCACACCCCTTTGTGGCCACCGAGGTTACCGACAAAGGCATCGATCGCCTCTGTGAGTACGTTGCCGCCGTGCGCGACGCAGTGGGATACGAGATCCCCTTCTCGATCGATCACCTCGGTCACATCGGCGTAAAGTCTGTCATGCGCCTGGCCAAAGCCTACGAGAAGTTCAACCTCGAGTGGATGGAGGATGTCATTCCCTGGTACTACACCGACCTGCTCAAGGAAATCACAGAGTCGAGCCCGACGCCGATTCTTACGGGAGAAGACATCTACGAAATCGCCGACTTCGAAAAGCTGTGCAGCAACCACGCGGTCGACAAAATTCATCCCGACCTTGCGACTTCAGGTGGGATCTTGCGGACGCACAGAATTGGCGACATGGCGTTTACCTATGGAGTGCCCATGGCGATGCATTTTGCCGGAACGCCGGTGAGCTGCATGGCAAATGTTCACTGCGCAGCGGCCACGCGCAACTTCCTGGCGCTCGAAAACCATTCGCTCGATGTGCCCTTCTGGCAAGACCTGGTCACGGGCATTGAGAAACCGATC
This sequence comes from Acidobacteriaceae bacterium, assembly GCA_003164255.1. Classification (GTDB taxonomy): domain Bacteria; phylum Acidobacteriota; class Terriglobia; order Terriglobales; family Acidobacteriaceae; genus Telmatobacter. The sequence goes on from PLST01000461.1 coordinate 21,527, forward strand.
ATCAACAAGGGATATATCAAGGTGTCGGATACGCCTGGGTTGGGTATCACGCTCAACGACGATGAAGTGAAGCGGCACCTGAAGCCGGGCACAGGATATTTTGAGCCGACTCCGATGTGGGACGAAGTGCAGTCATTGGACGATGCGCTCTTCAGCTAGAAAAGAAGCTTCGAGTAACCAAGGGGGCGAGGCCAAGGCGATCGCAGCGGAATCAATCGCTTTGTTTCGACCCCAGGACCTCAGAAAATCGATCTGAATTGATGGTGAGGCAGTCTGGCCGCTGTTGGGCTGGAAATGGGAATGTCTGCAGCGGGCCAGTGGGGAAGGAGAAGAGATTCATGAAGAAGACAGTCTCGGCAATTTTGTTGGCATGCGCGGTGTTGATGGCGGCTCCTGCGCGCAGCCAGGTGACCATGACGCGGGATCAAATACTCTTTTACACATCGGACTGGAAAGGCGAACGCTTCCCGGATGGCCGGCCGAAATTGCCGGATGCGCTGCTAAAACGCGCCGTGGATATGACGATTGAAGACATTTGGGAGTTCCTGCGTGGCCAGGGTTACAACAATCAATTTGATTCGGGCTGGCAGGCTCTTCATATGGATAAGCCATTTGCCGGCCGGGCGCTTACAGCCCAATACATGCCAACCCGTCCCGATATGCTGAAAGCGATTGCCGCGGAAGGCAAAGCAGAAGGACGAATACTGGGCGCAGGTTCCGGGACCAACAGCTGGCCCATCAGCGAGCTGCAAATCGGCGACGTGTATGTTGCGGACGGCTTCGGAAAGGTCGTCGACGGTACGCTGATTGGCTCCAACCTGGGCAACGCCGTTGCAGCGCGCACTCATACAGGATTCGTATTTGACGCCGGGATCCGCGATCAGGAAGAGAATCGGGAGATTCCGGATTTCAACGGATTCTATCGAGGGTACGATCCCTCTGCCTGGGCCAATATGGGGTTGACCTCGATCAACGCCCCGATTCGCATCGGACGCGCGGTGGTGTTGCCGGGAGACCTGGTTCTGTGCAAGCCGGAAGGAGTCATTTTTGTTCCGGCAATTCTTGCCGAACAGGCAATCAGCTATGCGGAATTCACCTCTTTGAAAGACGACTTCAATTTTGAGCTCAACCGCGAAGGCAAGAACGGAGCTCAATTTGAAGGAGGCTGGACGGCTGAAAAGTATGACGCATTCGCCAAGTGGATCGACGCTCATCCTGAGAAGCTGAAGATGGAGCGCAGCGAGTTTGACGCCTTATTGGCGAAGGCAAGATTACCGCGCTCGGCCCACTAGACGGCAGCCCCTCGGTTCAGGCAAAGAGAATTTGAGAAAAGATGTCCATAAGCCAGCTGAAGAAACCCGGTCGCGGTGTGCCCAAGCGCTACCTGCTTGTGTCGTGGGTATTGGTATTGAGCGCCGTTGCCTTCATGGATCGCACCAATATTTCGATTGCCGGTGTATCGATCTGCCGGGAATTCGGAATAGATAACGCACATCTCGGCTGGATTTTCAGCGCATTCCTGATCGGCTACGCCTCGTTCCAGATTCCCGGCGGAGTCCTTGCACGCCGCCTTGGTCCGCGCCGTGTAATCGCGATCGGCGTGATATGGTCGGGGCTCTTTACCGCTCTGACCGCGTCCATTCCGCGGGGCATCCGCGGGGCGCTTTTCCTGCTGGTTCTTATCCGGTTCTCCCTGGCGGCAGGCGAGGCCATCACGTATCCGGCGGCAAACCAATTTGTCGAGAGGTGGTTTCCGATTGAAGAGCGAGGCAAGGCCAACGGCATCATCTTTGGCGGCGTCGGGCTCGGATCGGGACTTACGCCGCCAATCATGACGGCCATCATGTTGCACTACGGGTGGCGCGCTGCATTTTGGTTCAGCGCAGTTGTGGTTTTGCTGGCGGGAACCATATGGTACCTGGTAGCACGCGATACGCCGGAAGAGCATCCCTGGGTGCGCGCTGGGGAACTCGAAGTCATCGTCAAGGGCCGCGGCGACGCCGGGAGGCAAGCGGACAAACTCGCCGTGGCTGCAGCTTCAGGAGCAGAGGGGAAGCGGAGGGTACCGTGGAGCAGAATACTTCGAAGCAAAGAGATTCTCGCCCTGACGGGAAGCTATTTTACGTTCGGTTACGTGGCCTGGATTTTCTTTAGCTGGTTTTATATCTATCTGGTTCAAGTGCGCGGCCTGAATCTGAAGACCAGCGCGGTCTACTCCATGTTTCCCTTTATCGCCATGACGCTTGGCTCTCTTACCGGCGGAGTGGCCAGCGACTGGCTCTCGCGCCACATCAGCTTGCGCGCCGGCAGGTGCTTTCTGCCTGCCTTCGCCTTGGCCTGCACGGCGCTTCTGCTTTCCGTCGGGTCGAGAGCGCACGATGCTCAGACTGCCACTCTTGTTCTCGCGTGTGGAGCAGGGGCCTTGTATCTGTCGCAGAGCAGCTTCTGGTCGGTCACCGCCGATTTCGCGGGGCAATACTCCGGGGTTGTGTCCGGGACTATGAATACCGGCTGCCAGTTGGGTGGCGCCGTAACTGCATCGCTCACGCCCATGATTGCCGCTCACTTTGGTTGGGGGGCATCTTTTCTGACTGCGACCGTGCTTGCTGCTCTGGGCGCAATTGGTTGGCTCATCGTCAATCCCTCGGCGCGGCTCGATGGCCTGGGGCATTCGGCGCCGCGACTGACCCATGTTACCGAACCAATGATCTCCGCAGGAGCGGACTTATGAAAGTCGTATTACTGATTGTGATCTCGATTTCCTGCGTGGTGAGTGGCTATGGGAGTTCGGTGTATCCCACACGTCTCGACGACCCCGCCGCCATTTATCTAACCCCCGAGGACTTTCACGTTCAAGGCGACGGGAAGGCGGATGACAGCTTGGCCGTCCAAGCTGCCATCAACAAGCTCCAGGAGACCCGGGGCGAGGGAATTGTCTTTATTCCCGAGGGCCGCTACCGGATTACGAGGACCATTTATCTCTGGCCCGGCATTCGCATGATCGGGTACGGCAGCCATCGCCCTGTCTTTGTTCTTGGCGAAAACACGCCGGGTTATCAGGATGGCATCGCCTACATGTTCTTCTTCGCAGGTGCGCGTCCTAACTCCGGAACCGTTATTCAGGGGGGCGTTCCACTGCTGGGCTTCCACATGCCGCCAACGCCTCCAGGAGTTGTTCCGCCGGACCATGCAGTGCCCGACGCCAATCCCGGCACCTTCTATTCTGCGATGAGCAACATCGATTTTGAAATTGGGCCTGGCAATGGGGGCGCTGTGGCGATCCGCTTCCATGCGGCTCAGCACACCTATCTCAGCCACATCGACTTCAATATTGGCTCTGGATTTGCCGGCATTCACGAGGTTGGCAACGAGGCCGAGGATCTTCATTTTCACGGCGGCAAGTTTGGCATAATGGCCCGTAAACCTTCGCCGAACTGGCAGTTCACTCTCATCGATTCCACCTTTGACGGTCAGCGCGAAGCCGCCATCCGCGAGAACGAAGCGGCACTCACTCTGATACACGACGAGTTCAAAGATGTACCTACAGCTGTCTCCATCGATCCGCACTATTCCGATCAGCTTTGGATATCGGACGCGCGCTTCGAGAACATTTCCGGCCCCGCCGTTCTCATCAGCAACGAGAACAGCCGCATGACCGAAGTGAATTTCGAAAACATTGTCTGCAGTCATACTCCGGTCTTTGCAAAATTCCGCGAGAGCGGACGGGAGTTTCGCCAAGCCGCAGAAGCTTATCAGGTGAGTGTCTTTTCCCACGGTCTCAGGCTTGAGTCTCCAGGGGCATTGGCGGCATTCCATACCAGTTACCAGGCGACGCCGCTTGCGATGCTTCCGCCGGCTGTGCCACCGGCCATTCGACCGCTGCCGGATGCATTACAGTGGGTCAATGTCCACACCCTCGGTGTTCAGGGCGATGGACACAGTGACGACACGGCCGCGCTGCAAAAGGCGATCGACCATCATCGCGTACTCTACTTTCCCAGTGGCCGCTATCTTCTGCGGGACACTCTTACTCTGCGCCCAGACACCGCCCTGATCGGCCTCCATCCAAGCACGACACAGTTTGACCTGCCCGATGGAACGCCGGCGTTTCAGGGGCCCGGCACTCCCAAACCGCTCTTGCTTGCTCCTGCCGGCGGCGCCAATGTTCTTGTTGGACTGGGCATCTACACCGGTGGGCTGAACAGCCGGGCCACGGGCCTGTTGTGGCACGCGGGCAGGGAATCCCTTGTCGACGATGTTCGCTTTCTGGGCGGCCACGGCACCAATGCGCCGGATGGCTCCCGGATAAATCCCTATAACAACACGCACACGGCCGATCCCGATTTGCATCGTCCGTGGGACTCGCAATACCCAAGCCTTTGGATCGATGGCGGCGGTGGAACCTTCGCCAACATCTGGACTCCCGATACCTTTGCTCAAGCCGGCATCCTGATCTCCAACACCACCGTCCCCGGCTTTGTGTACGAGTTGTCGAGCGAGCACCATATGCGTGCGGAAATCCAGATAAGGGATGCACACAATTGGCAGATCTACGCCCCTCAGACAGAAGAGGAGAGCGGCGAAAGCGGACATGCCTCATCGCTCGAAATCGACCGGTCGAGCAATATCACCATTGCCAACTATCACGGATATCGCGTCACTCACATGGAAGAGCCATTTCCCTACGCGGTGCGCGTGTCGGATTCCAGAAATATTCATTTCCGCAATGTGCATGTCGACGCCAACTGTTCCATCGTCATCTGCGATGCCTCGGGCGCATGTCGTCAGTTGGTGCGTTCCAACAAAGTTCCGTTTGAAGATGCGATCGTAGACCAGACACTGCACGCGGTGGTTCGCGATCGCGAGTTTGCTTACCTAGATCTCTCCGACAATCAGGCAAAACCCGCGTCCCACCCCGTTTCCAGCTTCACTGAAATAGGCTCCCAGCCCGAACTTCTGGCCACCGGCTTCTTCAACATCTCCGGAGCCGCCGTCAACTCCGCTGGCGACCCTTACTTTGTTGACGCCCATTTTCAGCGTATCTACCGGTGGTCGCCCAAGTCGCGGAACGCCGTTGTGGTTCGTGACGCCCCGCTCGATCCCGTCAATCTCGTCTTCGACAAATCCGACAACCTTGTGGTTCTCTCTTCCGGCGGCAAAGATCTCACAGCCTATGCCTTCCGGCCGGATGACGCGGAACAGCAACTCACTCTTCTTCAACCCCAGCCCGCCAGTAACCACCCCGGACGGACGGCTGCGCTTCCGGTCGACTATTGGTTCAACGGGGACTTTGCCAATACGTTGTCAGCCACACAGCCGTACACCTACACCACTCTCGAGGGGATGTTCAGGAAGGGGCTCGGAGGCCGCAAAGCTCTCGAATTTGTCTCCCCGGATGGCAGCCTGTTCATTCCGACTGACCCTGCGCTTGTGCAGGGGGAACCATACTTCGGCACCAAATGGGCGCCCGTTCTCGAGGCCTACGGCCTGGTGAAGGGAAATCCCGGCGAGACGTTCTATGCAACAAACGAGGCTGAACAACGGACCTATCGCGGAACACTCAACCCCGACGGCACTCTTTCTAATATAGCCACCTTCGTCGAGCGGGGCGGAGAGAGCCTTGCTCGGGACGCCGAAGGTAAGGTCTATATCGCCGCCGGACAAGTCTTCGTTTACTCACCTAAGGGCGAGCCACTCGGCACAATAACAACTCCAGAGCGCCCACACGATATTCTCTTCGGTGGTCCGGACCATCGGACACTGTATCTGCTCTCGGATCACTCTTTGTATTCTGTCCGCATTCGACCTTAATTGGTGCAGACAACATTGAACATGGGAAACTGTCAATCGCTGGAGAGGACTGGCCTTGCCCTCAGAATGCGTATCTCTTAACCGGACGGATTTTGAGGATTGAATTCATCCCCGTCGTCGGGGCGGTGGAAACATGGGAATCGGCCTCATCGGATTCCAAGGATTGTGGGAAGGGCTGAAAACGGCACGATCGTTTTCCGGGCTTTCCATAAGCCGTCATGTCCATGGCCTGCCTCGATCGCCGCGAACTCCTGGGCGGCGATCTTTACTGCTGCATCCATCCAGTCTCTCGCGAACTGCGGTGGGCTTTTATGGTGCAGCGTTGAGTGCATGCGTGTTTGGTGACACCACACGAAGCGGCGCCAAGAGACGAATCCGACTAATGTTCTTGAGGAATTGCCGTTGATCGCGCAAATCAGTGGCCACACACTCATCGCTCAGTGCAAACTGGGAGCAACAGAGTGGAGCGAACGGTCACGCTGATCGGGCTTGGATTGAAGGAGGATTATCGGATCGGCATGATCGATATCGTAGACATCAACGCAGACCTGTACGCGTTTGCGGGTCCCGGGCATTGGAACGATCCTGACATGCTGCAGATCGGCAATGGTGGCATGACGCCGGTGGAATATCGAACCCAGTTCAGTATGTGGGCCATGATGGCTGCGCCTCTGATGGCGGGCAACGATCTTTCGGCTATGTCGGAAGATACAAAGTCGATCCTGATGAACAAGGAAGTGATAGCTGTTGATCAGGATCCGCTGGGCGAAGCCGGTCGTCGGGTTTGGCAAAATGGGAATCTCGAAGTATGGTCACGCAATCTGACTGGTGGGTATCGCGCCGTAGTCTTGTTGAACCGGGGAACGGCGGCCGGCATCATCACCGTGCATTGGGCGGACATCGGATACCCTGACTCATTGAATGCCCAGGTTCGCGACCTGTAGAAGGCAAGAGAAATGGGCAGCGTGAAGAGTTATTATACAGCCGAGGTTGCTTCGCACGGTGTTGTCATGCTGACAGTCATGCCATAGCATCACGAGTCGGCCCACATGCCTTTTCTGTATGACATTGATTTCCAGCGATGCAGCACCTTTGCAGTGCAGAGGTCGCGGCCGAACCGGAACAGACATCTCGAAACGAAGCAAAGAGAAGTACGGCGGCTCGATTTCAACTCAATCCATCAAGAGGTCACCTTGGCAAATCAATACAAATCGCTTGCTTCTCGTGCAGTAAGGCTCGGAAAATCCACAGTTACCTCCATGCTTCTGGGAATCATTTTTGTTCCACTCGAGAATGTGGTTCATGCCCAGGCCCGGGCGTTCATGGGATCGATCACGCTGCCAACTTATCAAGAAGGCCCACCGGATCCAAACCCGCCCTTCGACGCTTATGCACCCGAAGGCTCCAATTATCCCTATACTATGCGAACCAACCTGACCGGCGCAAAGGTGGAACACACGTGGCGTGCGGTCATCCTCGAAAACGAGTATTTGAAATGCACAATCCTGCCTGACTTAGGCGGACATATCTACACTTGCGTGGATAAGATCAGCGGAAAGCCGATGTTCTATGAGAATCCAACGATCAAGAAGGCGAAAATCGGTCACCGCGGGGCCTGGGCTGCTTTCGGTCTCGAGTTCAACTTCCCTGTTTCGCATAACTGGGTGTCACTTTCACCGGTTGACTTTGCCTACGCGACCAATACGGACGGCAGTGCTTCGGTGACGGTCGGAAACATCGACCGGCCCTACGGGATGCAGTGGACGGTTGAACTGGTGCTCCGGCCAAAGTCCGCGCTTCTCGAAGAGCATGTTATCCTCTACAACCGTAGCGACGTGCGTCATCGTTACTACTGGTGGGACAACGCCGCAGTGCAAGTGTGGGATGACTCACGCATCGACTATGCAATGAAGTTTGTCGCTTCGCATGGCTTTACGGATGTGTATCCTTGGCCGAATCTCCGCCCGGGCGGAAGAGATTTCAGGTTTATCGCGAACCAGCTAGACGGCCCTGTCTCCTACTTCGCGCATGGAAGCCATGAGACGTTCATGGGTATCTGGAACCCGAAGACGGATACAGGCACGGCGCAGTATTCCAAGTACGAAGACCTTCCTGCAAGGAAAATCTGGTCGTGGGGAGTTGATGCCGATGGGTTGGCGTGGAGGACAGCGCTCTCCGATAACCAGAGTGCCTATGTCGAAGTGCAGGCCGGACTCTTTCGCAATCAGGAAACGTATTCGTTTCTAGATCCTGGCCAGACGATTAGCTTTACTGACTATTGGATGCCCGTGCGCGGAACCGGTGGGATTTCGCGTGCGAATGAGGCAGGCGTGGTCAAGCTCGACGTGCAGGACGCACAGCTTACGGCTCGCCTGAATGTGAATGCGCCAATCGCTGCAGCGGAAATTTCGCTCGTGGAGGGCAGCCGGGTTTTATGGCGTGAAAAATCCAATCTGGACCCTGCGAAGACTTGGACAAAAACAATAGGCCTGCAGGATTCAACATCCGCCGTAACGTTTGAGCTTAGAAATCGGGACGGTCACTCGCTCCTGCGACAAACGGAGGGCGAGTATGACATGGACCCCACGAGCTCGATCAAACCCGGGCCGCAGGCCGCTTATGTGATGCCCGGGCCGGAGCAGCGATCGGAGGATGACTGGTTGCAACTCGGCACAGACCAAGAGCTCAATGGAGAGGTCGTGCGGGCGATGACAACTTATGAAACCGCGCTGAACAAGTATCCCCGAGGATTTTCCCTGGAAGTGGCAGCGGGGCGGCTGGCCACAGCGCTGCAAAGATATGCGGAAGCAGTTCCATGGCTCGAAGACGCGCAAAGCCGGGGCACGGCCAATTCTGTTGTGGCCTATTATCTGGGAATCGCTGAGGAGGGGTTGGGGAATCCGCGTGCGGCAGAAACTGCGTTTGAGATTGCGTACCGTCAGTCTTCGATGCGAGCGGCAGCCGGCATAAAGCTGGGCGAGTTAAAGGCGCGTGAAGGAAGACTTCAGGCCGCACTCGACTTCTTCAAGACCGCTGTGGATGCCGATCCGGAGAACGGCCTAGCGCAAGAACAGTTAGAAGCTGTTACGCGTGCATCCGGGGCTGCAGCGGACGCTGATAAAGACGCTCACCGGGCCCTGAGAAAGTCTCCCACCAGCGATTTCCTCAAGGAAGAGCTTGGCATTACGGATGTGGGGCATCTCGCCGCCGATCCGTACCGTGTGCTGCGCGTCGCTGCACAGTATATGGACCTTGGGCTCTATCAAAAGGCCTTCAACGTCCTGACCCCGAATTACAAGCCGGTTCCTGAGGATGAAATTGAGCCCGGCTCTGTACTTCCACAGGACCATGCTCTCGTGATGTATTACGCCGCATACTGTCGCATGAAGCTTGGCGAAAGTCGGCGCCATGATTGGGAGGATGCGTCGAAGCTCTCGACGAGCCTGGTGTTTCCTTCGACGGAGACGGATCGTATCGTGTTGGAGGCAGCGCTCGATGAGAACCAGGCAGATGCTTCAGCACACTACCTGCTGGGAACACTGCTTTTTTCCAAAGGACTATTCGATGACGGCATGAAGCAGTGGGGCGATGCGAAGGCTATCGCGCCAAACAAATCCGTAGTCGACGCGGATTTGGGGAATGCATGGCTCCTGATCAAGCACGACATGGTGCGCGCAAAGCAGGCCTTCATTGAAGGGTCAACGAGTGATCCCGGCAACGCGGACATCTACATTGGCCTGGACCAGGCGATGAGCCTGACTTCGTCGCCCGCAGCAGAGCGCGCGACCATGCTATCGCGCTATCCTCACGCGGACAGCCCGCAATCCACAATGCCGGTAAATCTGGTTTATCAGCTTGCACTGACGCGGGCGGAAGCGGGTCAGTACGACTCGGCATTCGCCCTCTTCAAGGACCGATTCTTCGCCCGCGAAGAAGGAGGAATTTCCTCGGACCAGGTACTGTTTGAAGTAGAGTTGATGCGGGCCGAAGCGGATGCGGCATCCGGAAACTGCGAGCCAGCCGAGGCCTTTCTGATCAAGGAAGCTTCTTCGCCGGAAACAACCAAAGCATCTCGGACGCTTTTCAAGATGGCTGGGATCGCGCGGCAATGCGGCAAAACAGAGCAGGCGCAATCGCTCCTGAAGGAGGCCGGAGTCACGACACCATCGTCTGAAAACCTTCCGTGGATAATCCAAGCTGATGAGGCACTCGGCACTGGGGATATTGCGCAGCTTAAAGCGGAGCTCAGCGGAACCATTCCCTCGGCGGAACGTCTGACCGAGATCGGCACCTACAGCAGCCGCCGCTGGTACGCGATCGGCTTCGACCAAGCCACACTTGGCAACGTTGCTCAGGCTGAGACATCATTCCGGAATGCATTTCTGCTTCCTGATTCTTTTATGTCACACCACCTCGCCCGCGCGGGGTTGGCCTCGCTGCAGTCAAGCGGCCGTTGACCGTGAGTTGCTGAATACTGACCAGCGCGCCATGCTTTCGACTATTTATGGATCAGTAGAAGCGCTTCTAATCTGGTACGGGGTCATGCCCGGGAAAGTTGAGCGCCCGGATGAAGAGTCTTCGAGCGGTCCGCTCATTTCAATCGACCTCGACAGAATTCAATCTCGCCAGTTGTATCCAGGCTTTCCCGGTTCAAGCCGCGGGGGAACTGTCTTCGGAGGAACTTGTCTGCCGGAACCGGATATTTCGCGACCTATTCCCACTTAAGCAAACGGATAAACCAGTCATCACAGGTTCACGGGAGGCAGGCCTAAATCAGCCCGGAAGCGCGGACCAGTCGAGTTCAGAGGCCGACTCCTGATCGAGGTAGACCGTGACATCGGGATGGGTACGGAGAATCGAAGCTGGGCATTTGGTTGAGATTGTTTCCTCGAGCGTTCGCCGCATGATCGGGGCTTTACGGCTTCCTGGGACAGAGACGATAAGCTTCGGGACGCGAAGGATCGCCGGGATGGTAACGCTGATCGCGCACTCGGGAACCTCCTCTCTGTTCTTGAACCAACCTTCCGCTACTTGCTGTGCCCGGCAGGCCGTGTCCAACCTGATAACTCTCACGTCCTGCGGATCTTTGAAGTCGGCAACGGCGGGGTCCATGAACGCAAGGTGCCCGTTTTCGCCGATGCCCAGCAGACAGAGTTTCGGACTGGCTGCCTCAAGCTTCTCAGCATAGAGTCGGCAGAATTTATCCAGATCCTGCGTCGTGCCATCCACTTCGTTAAACGCCAACAAACCGACTTTCTGAATGAGGTTTTCTCTGAGGTAACGACGGAAGGAGGCTGCGTGCTCGATCGGCAATCCTACGTATTCGTCCAGGTGGAAGCCTTGCACCCGATCCCAGGGAATGCCTTCTATGCGGGTGAGAGCTTCGAGAGTGTCTAGCTGTGAAACGCCCGTGGCAAAAATCACTCCAAACGATTCCAAACTGGCGCCCAGTTGTTTCATGGCCTCGGCCGCTGCAAGTGCCGCCGCAGCCCCCAGCGATTCTCGGCTAGGGTGCACCTCGACCGATAGGTTCTCAATCCGAAAACGTCTCACTTTTGCATCGACTGCGATCATATTTCTCATCGAGGGATGTACGGACTCCGCTCTTTACATGAAACGTGTTGCCTGTTCATCGTCTGGCTTGAGACTGAAATCGCGCCTTCGTGGAACAGGTATTGCAACCTTAGCGAGTCCTGATCATCATGTCAAGAAAATTTGCACACATTTGTGAAACACATTGCGTCGAACGGATGAGTTTCGTGGTCAAACGGCTAAGCAGCCAGATTCGAGCAATGAATCGAGAGGAGGCCTTGTGATCGAGGCAGGATTCTGCCTGAAGCTGCGCGAGCCCCCCCGAGAGCTCTTGTTGGCCCCGCGATGAATTTCCCTTGTGGTTTCAGAAAGGCCGCCTGGTTATGGGCCTAGTCGCTTTGCGGTCCGTTCTCAAGGGCCAAATTGCCGGTAACTGCGATCGGCTGGCATGACTCTCGTTTGATCAATTCGGTTGGGACCGAGATTTCCCGGGACTCCAGTCCGGGCTTGGCAATGCGGCTTAGGATCAGCTCGGCCATTCGCATGCCTAAATGCTCTGGAAATTCGCGGATGGTGGTCAGACCTGGATAGAGCCACTCACCTACGGTGTCGTCGCAGCCGGCCACGCTGATGTCATCGGGAATCCTCAAACCGCAATCCCGGAGCCCCTTATATACTCCATGTGCCGTTGCATCATTGCCGGCAAAAATCGCAGTTATACGCTCACCACGGGCCATCAGGGATTTAGTTGCGATGTATCCGACTTCGGCGTCGTCCTCGGAATTCACACTAAGGTAACGAGAAGGTAGACCTGCATCTTCCATTGCCTGTCCATAGCCGGCAAAGCATCGCGCAAACCATGGAAGATGGGTATTTCCGACGAACCATATGTCCCGATGGCCAAGGCCGAGAAGATGGCGGGTCATATCGCTGGCCCCACGCGTTTCGTCGGAGTAAACCAGGTCTCCTTTGGACACAGACCCGAGGTTGAAGATGTTATTGCCGAGTGCGACATAGGGCAAACTCTCGTGCTCGAGCAGCTCGATGAGACTCCCCGAGTTCGTGCCGGCAACCATGACGGCGCGAATCGCATCGCGGCGTTCAAGGATTTTGGGAAGGTGAAGCCGGTCCCAGTGCGAATTGAGAGAGTAGTTGAAAGAAAGGAAAACGATGTCCCAACCTTGCGCGGCGCAATAGCCTTCGGCGCCGCTCAGGATGCTGGAATGGAAGGGATGGAGCATGACTCGATTGCTGAGAAGAAAGGCCAGCGCCCTGGCCTTGTTGCGCTGCAGCAGATCGAGATCGAACTTCGCAGCCGCATCAAGAACCGCCATTTGAATGGCTGGATCGACACGGTTGTTTCCGTTCAGAACCCTCGACACCGTCGCAATACTGACCTTGGCCTCTGCCGCGATCTGTTTGAGGCCGACCCTACTTCCCTGTGAAGGTGACTTTTTCATGCAGAATCCGGTAAAACGGGATTGAGAAACTTTTCACGCAAGCGATACTAATAGACTATACCGCATCCGCTGCGATTCAAAACAGCCGAATTAAGATCTCAAATTGTCAAATTCTCTTCGTGAATAGAGCCGAAGGCGGCTGGAGATAGGATATCTCTGCTAATTCTGTCAATTTTCTCAATAATGTGAAAGTTTACTTGACATCGTGAATTGCGCCGCCCTATGGTGTTTTGAACATCACCGCTCCTCAGTCTCTCGCGTTGCAGGTCATCGCGTTCTCGCTTGAAATCGAGGAGCAGGCAGCCTCAGGCCCCGAGGGATTCGGGGCCATGCAACTTTTGGAGTGAATTGACGCAGGTCAAGGAAAGGTTTCCATGAGAATCAACATCTTCAAAGGGGCGTTGCTGAGTTGTGCGGCTCTGGCTCTTTCGTTGAGTGGGGCGGCGGCAGTGGCACAGACAATCACTGGTTCGCTTCGTGGAACGGTAACCGACCCGAGCGGTGCTGTGGTTTCCGGGGCTCGGGTCATGATCACCAACCTGGGGACTGGCGTAGCTAAGCAGATAGTCACAGACGCAAGCGGGTTGTATAACGTCGATTTCCTCGAACTCGGCGATTACGCGGTAACGGCAACGGCTTCCGGCTTCGAAACCACCTCGATGGGGCCCATCGCGCTGCGGATCGACCAGATTGCGGTTGCCGATGTGAAACTGCAGGTGGGAACGGCGACGACGACGGTTACCGTTTCGGCTGCTGCTGCCAATCTGTTGAACGCCGAGAACTCCACGACCAGCACCTCGATCACATCGACCACCCTGGAAAACATGCCTCTCAATGCGCAGAACGTCCAGATCGCGACCTTGTTTGTGCCGGGAGCTTACAACCCAAATGCGACAGCGATGAGCGGAGCCATGGGGACGGAGCGCGATGCCTACCAGGGGTATAGCGAGCCGGCGGATGCGCAGCCCTCATTCAATGGCAATCGGCAACAGACGAACAGTTACATCCTTGACGGTGTCGATATAAACGAAACCTTGAACAACGCTGTCGGCTACAATCCTTCTCCGTACTCTATACAGGAAGTGCACGTTATCACCGGAAACGCGGACGCCGAGTTTGGCAACGTGAACGGCGCCGAAGTCCTCATGGTAACGAAGAGTGGAACCAACCAGTTCCACGGCAGTGGCTTTGAATATCACGAGAACAGTGGGCTCACCGCAAATACCTGGGCCAACGAGCATTCACTTACGCCGGTCAGCAAAACGAGCTTCAATCAGAATCAATTCGGCGCAGCGGCGGGCGGGCCCATTTTCAGGAACAAGCTGTTCTTCTTCGGCAACTACATTGGCTTGCGCTACAGCGTTCCTCCCAGTCAAAAAATCGAGAGCGTTCCCACCGCAGCCGAACGCGGTTTTGCGCCGACGGCATCCTGTCCAGCGGGCAATGCCGACCTTTCGCAAGTGCTGACGATCGAGGGCATTCAACTCTACAACACCTCATCGGGAACAAACACCCAAACCCCTTACCTGAACAACTGCATACCGATTGTCAACCCGGTAGCAAAATTCCTTTTCACCACCCAAAGTGAAAAGCTCCTGCCTCTACCAAACGCAACGCCCGCGCCTAACTCGGTTTCGAGCGGCAACTATATAGGCTACCAGTCCAGCATTATGCACAATGACCAAGGCGATCTTCGCATCGATTACACCCTCAACGCGAAGGACACGCTGATGGGCAAATACAGCTATGGCGACGCATGGGACACCCAGAGCAAGGTCCCCATAGAGGTGCTGTTTCCTTACGGGAACGATTACCCGTTCACCAACGTCGCCATCGCATGGTTTCACATTGTTTCTCCCACGATCGTCAATAACGCGCGTGCTGGCTTCACCCGGAACGTCCTCAATCAGGGCGCGTTCACCGATCCGTCCGGGCAGTTTGGAACACATGGCGATACCACACTCGGCATTCCTCTTGCGAACCAGTCCATAGCGGGTTTCACCTTCATGTCAATTCAGAATTCGGATGTTAACTCCTTCGGAACGCAGATCCTCGGAGCATTCAATGTGGACAACAACTTTGACTACAACGACACCCTCACGTGGGAGCACGGAAATCACATCTTCAAATTCGGCGCCGAGTTCCTTCGCTACCAGCAGGACTTCTTCGCGCCGGGCAATCAGGGAGGCCTGCTGGGCCAGTTCAGCTACAGTGGTGCCTATACCGGCCCCGGTAATTATGGATTCGCCGACTTTATTATCGACGAGGCGTCGAGCGCGAACATTGCCGGCGCAGCAGGTCCATTCGGACAGAGGCAATGGCGCGACGCGGCCTATATCCAGGACGACTGGAAGATCCTGCCCAATCTGACCCTGAATCTGGGCGTGCGGTACGCTTACGACCAGCCCATTTATGAAGTCAACAACAAGATGGTGGGAGTGAATCTGCCCCTGCATATCAGGCGCCAGTATCCAAGCCGGTCCAGTCGATGCTGAACTACGCAGGGCAGTTCAATTCAGCCACGAACAAGGCCAATAGCAGGTCGCTTTACAATCCTTATTATCTGAATATCATGCCTAGATTCGGCTTCGCGTATCGTGTCAATCCGCAGTTGGTTGTGCGCGGAGGCTACGGAGTGACGGACGAAATGGAGTCCACAGGCACGGGCTGCGCATGACGCAAAACCCACCATTCCAGCCATCCTTTGCGCAAAACGCCGCAGCACCCAGCACAACAGCGGGGGGGAACCTGGTTCCCGGTGGAGGCTGGCTTTCAAACCACGGCCGGCAACAATCAGAACGTAAATGGATCAGGCTACGACACCTGGGATCCGAACATGCGTCCTGCCGTGATCCAGCAATTCAACCTGACCGGGCAGTACCAGATCGACAGTCACACCACGGTTCAGGCGGGTTATGTAGGCAACATTGGCCAGCATCTGGCGGTACCCATTTGGATCAACCAATATAGCGAACTCCCACCCAGTACTTGCGATGTCAATTTCATGTTGGCCATCGAGCCGTACTATACGCTTGTGGGCCCGGGCGGCGACGTCATTGAGACGGCCTCCAGGGCGATTACAAACTATCATTCGTTGCAGGCTACTCTGCAGCGCCACCAGACAAAAGGCCTGGAACTCCTGGTGAACTACACGCTTGCCAAGAACCTGACGAACAACGTCGGGTATTATGGCGTCGATGGTTTCGGCGTCGATGATTCTTTCTGGCAGAACATAAACAATCCGCGAGGAGACTACGGGCCCTCAAGCTTCGATGTAAGGCAAATGGTAAGTGCAAGTGCGGTGTATGGCCTGCCGTTCGGCCGCGGAAAACTCTTCGGTTCACGCTGGAGCCCCATCGTGGACGAAGCGTTCGGTGGATGGCAATGGTCTATGACAGCCCGTCTCAATACGGGACTGCCAATGTCGGTGACTCAGAGCCCCGGCAACAATTGTTCAAACATAAACTGCCCTGGACTCGCGGACTATATCTCACATGCTAACCGGTATGCGCCACTTGAGATTCGCGGCCGGGGCACCGTCGGGGGTGTATTCCACTGGTTCGGCACAGACCCGTCGGCAGTTCCTTGTACCAGTCACTACGATCCTGCGTCGGGCACAGGGACCGCGCCGACCGGGGGCTGCGCTTACGGCCGTGCTTTGGGTTTCGGGGATGCTGGCGTTGGTACACTGCGCGGACCGGGATTCCAGGACTACGACTTCTCGCTCTCCAAGGCCTTCCAGATCGTCGAAAGTCAAACCTTGAAAGCCCGAATTGACGCTTTCAACGCACTC
The DNA here is from genome assembly GCA_003164255.1 of Acidobacteriaceae bacterium. Taxonomy (GTDB): domain Bacteria; phylum Acidobacteriota; class Terriglobia; order Terriglobales; family Acidobacteriaceae; genus Telmatobacter. Next base: position 38,123 of record PLST01000461.1, read on the forward strand.
AACATCGCGAGTTACGGGAATCCAACAACCCGTATCGGAGGCAATGCGGCCAGCTTCGGTGTGATCGGCGGAACAATATCCGCACCGCGGCAACTCCAGTTGTCGCTGGTCTACCAGTTCTAACCGCAGCCTTAGAGCATGTTTTCAACTTTGACGTCTCAACCGGTAAGGCTCCTGGGGCCCGGCTTAAAGCCGGGTTCCACCTTAAGCAGCCCCAACGAGACCAAGAGGAGACACGAAAACAAGCCAGGAAAACGCAAAAAGTGCATGGGCTAAGATGGCTAGCGAGCGCCTTGGAGTGCGGTAGTCTCACGGTCCGAGTTTCTTAGAATAGGTTGCAAAGGCGATCGATGAACTGGATGGCGGGAGATGTCGCATAGGTTCTGTCTTCCACCTCGATCATTCGCGTCGCGGAATGACAGGTGAATCTGAAGGAAACCTTAGACAGAAGGGTTCTGGTTAACAGGAACCGTCAATCACCGCCGGAGCTGACATTTTGAGGTTCATCGCAATGATCGTCAATGGCCTGCCGCGCTTCGAAACCTGTCATGACGAGAGGCTGAAAATTGTATTCAACTGGAATGACGCGGAGAAAAGAACGGTGCTGTTTTGTTTGGCAACGTGCGCCCATGATGGGATTGTCTCCGGACGATGTCCATTTTTTCCGATGGGAATCGGGCTCGCATTGATTTCTTTGGCTCACAAATCCGTGAATCGCTCCGACGAAAGCAGGGACTTAATGAGTCGCGCCTTGTAACGGGAACGATATGGTTAACATCGCTCCGGGAATGGCGTTTTTGACCGTAATATCTCCACCGTGAACGCGAACTGCTCTTCGGGCGATGGCCAATCCTAGGCCCAGGCCCCCAGTTCGCCCATCGCGTGACGCGTCGGCTCGGAAGAAGGGATCAAATATTCGCTGTGTTAGCGAGTCCGGGATTCCTGGACCGAAGTCACGCACCGTAATACTGGCTGTATCTCCGTCGCTCTTCAGAGAGACTTCTACAGACCGGCCACGAGGCGAGTACCGGATTGCGTTGCGCACGACATTCTCAACCGCACGCCGAATCAATTCGGCGTTCCCTTGAACGATCGTTTCCGGTTCTGAGCTCACATCGATCCTGCATCCGGCGCCCTGTGCGTCAACGTCGCAATCCTCAACTGTCAACGTCAACAGATCGTTGAGGCAGACTCTCTCCATTTCGACAGCTCCGGGCTCGCCTTCCGCCCGGGCCATGTCAATCAAGGTCTCCACAAGATCGGACAGCCGTTCAATCTCGTGGCGAAGCCGAGTTGCCGTAACATCCCGATCTGTCGTTTTGCGAACCATCTCCGCTTCAAAGGTCAGGCGAGCCAGAGGAGAGCGAAGTTCATGGGAAACATCCTGCAGCAACTGCCTTTCAGTCATGAGCAGCGTCTCAATGCGTTCGGCCATCGCGTTGAACGATCTGCCCAGATTGCCGATTTCGTCGTTTGACCGCGGCGTCGCGCGTGCTGTCAGCTCCCCGGCTCCAAACCGGTCCACCACACCGGCAAGTTGTCGAACCGGGCGCGTGATGTACATCGTAACCAGCCAGTACAACGCTACGACCGTTACTAGCAGCAGAACATAGAATGGGGTAAACAGGATAGTGGATGGCCCGATGGAAGTCGCAAGCCAGATGTAGTTCCCCTCGTCGGAGCGCAGTCCCATGGTGAGCTGGTTGTGTTCTCCGCGGTACGGGCGCTCTTTCCCAACGGAAACTTTGATCAGCTCAGAATGGTCCTCGCCACTTTCAAGATCGTGCCCGGAAGCATTGCAAATACTGTAATGGGTTTCTCCGGGCTGGTTCAACTCCTGCATGTAGCGCGCCAGTCCTTCCTTTCCATCCGCATGGTAGACGGTGAGCGCATAGCGAAACAGTTGCTGATTTGCGTGAGTGAAGTTTTCGGTTGTGGACTTGCCGATGACGTTGGCGCCAATCAAGAGAAATACGGCCAGAGAGATCGCCAGCGCCGCAACCGACCATATGGTGACTTTCAGCGATATCGATTTCACTGCTCGTCTCCTGCCAGCACATAGCCTATGCCGCGAATGGAGCGAATAGTAATGCCAGCGCTTTCGATTTTCCGCCGCAGGCGGCTAATGTGCACCTCAAGCGATCGTTCGAATGGCGTGGCCTGCCGCTGGTACAGGATGCCGCAAACCTGGTCGCGGGTAACTACCTTGCCTCTCGCTCGGGCCAGAAGATCGAGAATGTCGAACTCGGTCGATGTAATCTCGATCGGCTCATCTCCAATCCAGGCACCGCGTGATGCGGCGTTCAACCGCAGCGGTCCGACAGAGATCGTCTCGCTTCTCGCGGTCTGAGAACTTTGCGTTCTGCGCAGCACCGCCGCGATGCGTGCCGCCAGTTCTTCGGGACCGAAGGGTTTGGCGAGATAATCGTCGGCGCCTGTGTTCAGGCCTCGCACGCAGTCTTCTTGCGCACCGCGAGCTGTCAGCATAATGACGGGCACAGAAGAGCGGCGGCGCAGCTGCGTGAGCACTTCAAACCCGTCGAGTCCGGGCAGCATAATGTCGAGAAGGATGAGATCAAACTTCTCATCGACTGCACGTGCCAAGCCGGTTGCGCCATTATGGACGGCGTGGATCGCATAGTCGGATTCGGAGAAGAATTCGCCGATCAACTGGCACAGGCGTACATCATCGTCAATGATCAGGATGCTGTTCCGTCCGTGGTGCTCACTCTCCATGCTGCATCCTCTTTTACCACAATTCAGCGAGCGGTGATCGGCCGGTGCCGGAGCCTTAACAATTCTTGAGGCTTCGTGGCACTGGTGTTAGGTGGCCTGTCCGATTTCACAAATCTTGAGGTTCGCCCAGCGTTGTCTGGTGTTCAATCGGGTTAAGAAGCCGATAAGCAGGATGGAACCGACTCTGAAAGGCACGCAGATGCAACTGAGAACCAACTATCGCTCAATNNGGAGGCGAAGTGGCCCGGCCCGCGGACGAGGCCACGCTCGCGCACTGGTGGACTGTCTTCAACGATCCAGTTCTCACTTCGCTCGAAGAACGCGCATTGAAGGCGAATTTGGACCTCCGCACTGCGCTGTCGAGCATTGATCAGGCGCGCGCCAATCGCCTCTCCGCCAGCGGCAGCTATTTACCATCGGTGAACATTTCCGGCAGCTCGACCGGCAACCGCACCAGCAACTGGTCAGGTGGGGGGCTTACCGCCTCCAATTCGGCCCAGCTCCAGGCAAGCTGGGAGCCGGACTTCTTCGGCGCCATTCGCAAGAACGTGGCCTCCAACGATGCGAGCATCCAGGCGGCGCAGGAGGGCCTTCGCAACACCATGGTGACCCTCACCGCCGAGTTGGCCACCGACTACATCAACCTCCGCTCCTACCAGGCGCAGCTCGCCGTCACGCAAGCGAATCTGGTCAAGTACCGCGAGACCTACGAGATGACGCTGGAAAAGCGTAGAAGCGGCCTGGCCGCCGATCTCGACGTGGCCCAGGCGCTCGAAACGGTGCAATCGACGGAGGCCACTGTTCCGGTACTCGAAACCAGCATTGAGCAGACGATGAGCGCGATGGCCATTTTGCTGGCGCTCCGGCCAGGAGCGCTCGACGCCGAGCTGGCCGCATCGAAGCCGATCCCCGTCGTTTCGGCGGAAGTCGCCGTCGGCATTCCCGCCGACCTGCTCCGCCGCCGCCCCGACGTCAAGCAGGCCGAGCGCCAGGTCGCCGCCCAGTCTCTCCAGGTCGGCGTCGCCAAGGCCAATCTCTATCCCACCTTCGCGCTGACGGCCACGTTTCTCACTAGTGTGGAGAACCTGCTCAATGTCTTTTCCCCGGCGGCGATCGGCTCCACGGTGGCAGGCTCGGTCGAGCAAGCCATCTTCAATCGCCGCGCCCTCCACGCCAAGGTCAAATTGCAGAACGCGCTCCTCGATCAGTACGAGATTTCCTACGACAGCACGCTGCTGGGAGCGGTGAAGGATGTTGAGAACTCTCTTTATGCCTTCGGCAAGGACCAGGTGAAGCGCAAGTCGCTGGCCGAGGCGGCCGATTCCGCCGAACAGGCGGCCGAGATGTCGCGCGATCTCTACGCCTCCGGCCTTCAGGGTTTCCTTACGGTGGAGGATTCTGAACGCACGGTTTTGTCGGCGCAAAACGGCTTGGTACAAGCCGATGCCACGGTCGACACTGATTTGATCGCCCTCTACAAGGCGATGGGCGGCGGTTGGAAGTAACGGGATTAGCCAGACGAGGCAAAAAGTTTAAGGCGCGAAAGGAACTGGATTCATGACCAAGGACACCGATTTGCATCAGACTCTCGGAATCGCTCCGGAAAAGGGCAAATGGAAGAGGCGCGCCTTCTGGATCGTGCCGGTGATCCTGTTGGTTTGCGTGGCAGCGATATGGGGCGTCCGGCAGAAGAGTGCCGCAGCAAAAAACGCACAGCGCTTTCGCACTGAAGAGGCTCGGATCGGAGACTTGACGGTCACCGTCACCGCCACCGGCCAGTTGAAGCCGACCCACACTGTCGATGTAGGCAGCCAGGTTTCGGGAATCGTGGACTCGGTCCTGGTCGACTATAACAACCAAGTGAAGAATGGGCAGGTGCTGGCGAGGATCAATACGGAAAAACTCGACGCCCAGGTGCTGCAGGACAAGGCCCAACTGGCCAGTGCCCGAGCCAGTGTCGAAAACGCCAAGGTCACCGTGATCGAAACAGAAGCCGAGTACAATCGCGACCTCGACGCCCGCCAGCGCTCCAAATTTCAGATCGTTTCGCAGCACGATTTGGATACCGCCAAGGCCGCCTACGACCGCGCCGTGGTGGCCGTCACCACCGCCCAGGCCTCCGTGACCCAGGCCGAGGCCAATCTCAAGATCGACGAGACAAATGTCAACTTCGCCGTCATCAAGTCACCTGTGGATGGCATTGTGCTCTCGCGGAGTGTCGAGCCCGGCCAGACCATCGCGGCATCATTTTCGGTCACCACGTTGTTCGAAATCGCCGAGGACCTCCGCAAGATGATCCTGCAGGTCAACATCGATGAGGCCGATGTAGGCAAGGTCAAGATTGGTCAACATGTGCTCTTCACCGTGGATGCTTATCCCGGCAGGCAATTTCCGGGCACGATCACGATCATTCGATACAGCTCGACCACCACCAACAACGTGGTCACCTACCTTGCAGAGATTGCGGTCAACAATGACGAACTACTGCTTCGCCCCGGTATGACCGCGACGGCCACCATTACTGTCCAGTCCGTTCCTCATGCGCTGCTGGTTTCGAATCATGCGCTTCGATTCCTACCCTCCACCAACGACACGGACAGCAACTCCACATCGTTCTTGCCGGCACCGCCCGGTTCGAACCAGAATGCGAACACGGAATCCTCCGCTGCCCTGAACAACCCGCGCGTCTGGGTCGTGCGGGAGGGAAGGCCGTCGCCGATCTCCGTAGCGGTGGGAGCTACCGATGGCAAGCTCACCGAGATTCGTTCCGGCCAGGTTACGCAGGGCATGCCCCTCATTGTCGAAGCATTGAAGGAAGGTAAATGAGTACGCCGATCCAGACTCCGACAACAGATCCCGCCCCCGAACCGCTGCTCGAGTTTCGCAACGTGATGAAGATCTACGGCGCTGGGGAAGGCGAGGTCCGCGCGCTGGGTGGCGTGAGCTTCCAGATTCTTCCCGGCGAGTTTGTTGCCATGATGGGTCCCAGCGGCTCAGGCAAGTCAACCACGATGAATATTCTTGGTTGCCTGGACACGCCCACCAGCGGTTCTTATCTTTTCCGTGGCATCGATGTTGGGGCGCTCAACCAAAAGCAACGGGCCCGTCTACGCCGCTACTTCCTGGGGTTTGTCTTCCAGGGATTCAATCTTCTGGCTCGCACCAATGCTCTCGAGAATGTTGAGCTGCCACTCATCTATCGGGGCACAAAACGCGCGGAACGGCGGGAACTCGCGTTTCAGGCTTTGGAGACCGTGGGCTTGTCCAAGTGGTGGGATCACACTCCCGCTGAGCTTTCAGGTGGCCAGCAGCAGCGCGTGGCCATCGCGCGCGCCATGGTCACGGAGCCCTCGGTTCTGCTTGCCGATGAGCCCACCGGCAACCTGGATAGTGCACGAAGCAAGGAGGTCATGGAACTGCTCTGCCGCCTCAACCGAGACCGCCATCTCACTGTCGCCATGGTCACGCACGAGCCCGACATGGCCGCCTACGCAAGCCGGTCTATTCAATTCCGCGACGGCCTCGTTCATTCCGACTCGAACAATCACGCCCATTCACCGGTCGGGATTACCCCAACCGAATCCACACTGGCGGAAGCAGGGAGAGACGCATGATCTGGAACGCAATCCTGCTCGCACTCTCAGCCATTCGGCGCAATGTCATGCGTTCGGTACTGACCGTGCTCGGTGTCATCATCGGTGTCGCCGCGGTCATCGCGATGGTCACAATTGGCAACGGAGCCACCGCAAGCGTTGCTGCGCAGATTAACACCTTGGGGGAGAACGTCCTTACCCTGATGCCCGGCCAGCAGCGTGGAGCTACGAGTGGACTTCGCGCCGAAGCAAAGCTCTTCGAAGAGTCCGACGCGGAGGCGGTCGGCAGCGATATCTCCGGCGTGCGGTCCGTGGCGCCGACAGCCTCGCAATCCATGCAGGCCATCTACGCGAACGCCAACTGGTCGACGACCGTCTACGGCGTCACTAACGCCTACTTCGATGTTCGCAATTGGTCTGTTCAGTCCGGCCGCGAATTTACGGACGCGGAGATCCGAACCGGTGGGGCCGTCTGCATCATCGGTGTCAAGGTTCGCAAGCAGCTCTTTGCCGATCAGGATCCTGTCGGCGCAAACATCCGCCTGCAGGCCGTTTCGTGCCAGGTCATCGGGTTGCTCGCGTCCAAAGGCCAGGGCGGGATGGGCATGGATCAGGATGACCTCGTGCTGGTGCCGCTGCATACCTACCAGCGCAGGATCTCCGGCGATCGCAAGGTCTCCACCATCCAGATTGGGGTTCGCAGCGATTCCGACACCAAGCTTGTCCAAAACGAAGTCGTTACTTTGATGCGCCAGCGCCGTGGCATCCAGCCCGGCCAGGAAGACGACTTCACGGTGATGAACTCGCAGGAGTTCCTCACCACCTTGACTTCGACGATGCAGATCCTCACCGCACTGCTCGGCGCGATTGCCGCCATCAGCCTNNGGCATCATGAACATCATGCTGGTATCTGTCACCGAACGAACGCGGGAGATCGGTATTCGCCTCGCAATCGGTGCCTTCGACGACGATGTGATGATCCAGTTCCTTGTCGAGGCGGTCGTTCTCGCTTCTCTGGGCGGAATCATTGGAATCGGTCTCGGTCTTGCAGCATCGTTTGTCGGCTGTCTCCTGATGAGACTCACTTTCTTGCCCGACCTGACGATCGCAGTTATTGCATTCGTCTTCTCTGCTTTGGTCGGCGTCGTTTTCGGCTTCTTCCCAGCGCAGAAGGCCGCCCGGCTCGATCCCATCGAGGCTCTACGTCATGAGTAGCTACCAGACTTGCCAGAATGCGGAGATCGCGTAACTGAAAGAGAATTCGTGCGTGGCTCTTGTTTGTATGTAACTTCATCTAAAGTTGTGACCGGAATCATGCTTCTTGAGGAGGATTCAAATGAATCGTGGATTGACATGGGTTGTACTCGCATACTCCTTGGTAGGAATTGCGCAGTTAGCTTCAAAGCCGGTTCTGAGTCAGGAGCAGAACCCACGGGCAGAAGGTCAGGCAAACGCAGGATCCGTCATGCAAGACATCTCGGGAACCTGGGTAGCAAAGATGACCACTCCAATGGGCCAGATGGAGATCACGTACAAGCTCAAAGTGATTGACGGAAAAATCACCGGAACTCAGAGTCTGCCATTCGGAGACTCTCCCATCGTAGATGGCCGAGTTAGCGGCGACACATTCCGCTTCGTCGTGGAGTTGGAATCCTTTGGGAACATTCAGAAGAGCGAGGTCAAGGGCAAGATCGTCGGCGATACACTTGAATTGATACCAGCAATGCCAGGTCCGCCGCCGGGAATGGGTCCCGGCGCTGAAGGTCCCGGCGGACCTCCTCCAGGTGGACCTCCATCAGGCGGACCTCGGGGACCGGGTGCACCAGGCGCTCCCGGCGGAGGGGCTCCGCCCTTCCAGATTCAGACAGTTGTAGCGAGACGCGGAACACCTACGCCCTCGTATCGCGCACCCTCAGTGGATTACGCTGCTCTGCCCCACTTGGCGCTTCCGGCGCTACGCCCCGTACCATCGGTCGGAGTTGCAAACACTCCGCCCATGGGCTGGAACAGCTGGAACAAGTTCCAAACCAGAATAGATGATGCGACGATCCGCGGAATCGCTGATGCGATGGTCAGCAGTGGAATGCAGAAGGCGGGATACAGATACGTGATTATCGACGATGGCTGGCAGGGATCGCGCGACGCTAAAGGAGTACTTTCGCCCAACCCGCAGTTACCGGACATGAAGGCGCTTGCCGATTACGTCCATTCCAAAGGATTGCTGATCGGAATTTACTCGTCGCCCGGCCCTCGCACCTGCGGCGGCTTCGAAGGCAGCTATGGCCACGAGGAACAGGACGCCAGGACATTTGCTGCCTGGGGTATGGACTATCTGAAATACGACTGGTGCAGTGCTTCGCGCGTTTGGAAGGACGGAGATATGCAAGCGGTCTATCAGCGCATGGGCGAGGCACTCAAGCAAACGGGCCGTCCGATCGTTTACGCACTCTGCCAGTACGGGCGTGCCGGCGTGGTTCAATGGGGCGGTCAAGTGGGCGCAAGCCTTTGGCGCACGACCGGTGACATCAACGACCATTATGCCTCCATGGAGAGGATCGGCTTCTCTCAATCCGATCTGGCAGCCTTCTCCGGTCCTGGGCACTGGAATGATCCCGACATGCTCGAAGTTGGCAACGGGGGCATGTCGACGAATGAGTACAAGACCCACTTTAGCCTTTGGACAATGATCGCTGCTCCGCTGATTGCCGGGAATGACATTCGCAGCATGAGTTCGGAAGATGCGGCAATCCTTCAGAACAGCGAAGTCATCGCAATCGATCAGGATTCGCTGGGCGCTGGAGGGAAACGCGTCAGCATCACCGGCGGAATTGAGATTTGGCAGAAGCCATTGGCCTCCGGAGACATTGCGATCGCCATATTCAACCACAGTACCGAGGAAATGCGTTCCGTGATTTCGTGGGAAACGTTGAGTATCGGCAAAGATTACGCAGTGCGCGATCTATGGGGCCACGCGGACCGTGGATCAACCGCAGAGGCGTTTTCAGAACCAGTATCAGCACATGGGGTGATTGTGCTTCGGTTGCACCGGATAAAGTAATTCACCCGGCGCGATCGACAAAACTGTGAAAGGGCTCTTGATCCTAAGCACGATTCGAGGTAGACAGGCATGAAGATTCTCACCGTATTCTTAATTTCTGCTGGTTTGGCGTATGGGCAAACTCCAGGGAAGATCATCACTTTTAACAAGGCCGATACCGAGCATTGCAAGGTGGTAGCAGTTAAGGGAATGCCGCTCCTGCAGTCCACGTATGACGGCATCACCGTAGCCATCGCAATGCCAATGAACAGAGGAAATGGCGACTTCTCAATCTTCGTTGCCGTTTCACAAACAGGTGCTCAGCCCTTCCGGGTAAATCCAAAGGACTTCTATGGATTGTTCTCAGACGAGAATCACACCCGGTTTGCGTTCCATGATATGGCAGCCGAGATGGATGGGATGGTTCATCCACCGGGCGCAGATGGGGGAATGTCGGCTGCAAGCAAACAAGTGGATCCCGGCTCGATGGGGCCAGGCGGCGCAGGGGGACCCGGAGGTCCTCCGCCCGGAGGTGGCGGTCCGCCGGATTCTGGTGCGAGCGGCCCTCCCCCGTCAGGAGGCCCGAACATGACCCCTGCGTATTTCCGCGGTGGAAAAGTGAAGCCGGGGGCGGGAATCGCTGGCTGGATCACGTTGCGGAAGCCGAGCGGAGCGACGCTCGAGATCCGTCCCACAGACATGCTGGACGAGATCGACATATCGGTGAATGGAATCTTGTTTCGCTTCTGACGCAACCTGACCGGCTAAGATGGCCAAAAACTTCCTGAGATCGTTCAGCTATACACGGTGCTAGGCGACTGGGACTAGCACCATTTGGTCGATTCACAATATTGTCCCGGACGAGCCAATCGGTCCTCCAGAACAAACCTGGCGTTTGAACGCCATTCTGAAGTGGCTTAGGTGCGCCGAGGGCCCAAAATTATCGAGGCGGCGTCCGGACAATTCCCGTTTCTCCCCGCTTATCGGTGAGCGACATACGCCGTGCCTGGTATCAAGAAACCCGCCGCACAGAGTAGACATCCTCCAGCAATGCTGGGGGATTTACTGCCGAAGGAGGACTGAATGAAATGCCAGCTGGGCTGCCTGGAAGCCGACTACTGGCAAGCCTTTATGCGTAGGTGTTGATCGTGCTGCCGGTTGACGAGTTTTGGGCGGAGGAAGGTGTCATTTTGGCAATGTCTTCCCGCAAGGTTTTCAAGGTTTCCTTAGCCGAAGTTGTGTCACCCTTCTTGAGATCCTTGTCAAGCTGATCCAATAGCTTTTGGATTTCGGATTTCCCAGTGCTGCCGGTACTGCTAGAGCTACTGCTTGAACTGCCGGAATTGCTGGAGGTTGGCGGAGCGCCCGGAGGAGGCCCTTGTGGCCCGTTCTGCATTTGCTCCTTGATCCGGGAAAAGTCCTGCTTGGCGGCAGAGATATTGCCGGATTCGAGATCTTTTCCAAGCTGGGTTAGCAGCTGGTCCATGGGGTTGGTCTGCGAGCTACTACTGGTTGAAGATGTCGAACTGGTGGCGGGCAAATCCTATTTCAGCATAACGTAGTCCTGTTTTGCAGCTGAAAGATCTCCCGATTTCAAATCGCTTTCATGCTTCTTGAAAGCATTTGCGATGCTTTGCATTGTCTGGGCATCTTGCGTTGACATCCCTGCGAGGGTAGGACCCTCGAAGGCGGACACCACACCGATGAGTGACATCTTGGATCAGATGCGCATCCAAGATAGCAATAAAGACTTCCAATAGCGAGAAATGACGTTTATGGACCTCAAAGAGTACGAACAAGAGAAATTCGGGATTGCCGACATCATCCGCTCCGCGCAGGCCGTCGAAACGAAGGACGAAGCCTTGCAGTCCGAATGCCGGGATCTCCTCACGCGCTTAGCCGAGGACCGGTTCAACCTTCTGGTTGTTGGGCGATTCAGCCGAGGCAAATCGACCCTGATGAACGCCATCCTCGGTGGGGATCTGTTGCCGACTGGGACTGTTCCACTCACATCTGTGATCACAACGGTTCGGTATGGAAGCCGCAAGCAGGTCGTGCTTAACTTCAACGGCCGTGGTTCGCGCCGTGAGGTCCCTCTTTCGCAGCTGGCTGATTACGTTACGCAGCAATCGAATCCTGGAAATGTCAAAGATCTCGCGTATGCCGAGATTGAGTTGCCCGTCGAGATCCTGCGTCGAGGGTTCTTCTTTGTTGATAGCCCAGGACTTGGGTCTTCGATCGCAGAGAATACGCAGACAACCGAACGGTTTCTACCACAGGCGGATGCCTTTGTTCTGGTAACGAGCTACGAGAGCCCGCTGTCGGAAGAAGAGGACCGTATCTTGCACCGAGTGCGCCTGACGAACAAGAGGCTCTTTGTTGTGCTTAATAAGCAGGACACCGTCAGTGCGACAGAACGAGAGGAGGCCCTCGCATTTGTGACGGAGCGTCTGCAACGGTTTTCCTTCTCCGAGACTCCGCATATCTTCTCTCTTTCGGCACGACAAGGGCTCCAGGCTAAGGTATCAGGAGATAAGGACCAGCTGGAGGAAAGTGGCCTCGGGTCATTTGAGGCGGAGCTGCTGCGGTTTCTTACTGGGGGCGCGCGCAGTATTTTCTCGCCAACATGTATGGTCGGGCCGCCACTTTTCTCGCAAACCGGTTGAGCTTGAAAGGCGAAGCAGCGCAGGAGGAAACATTCATCGAACTGGTGAGTAGATTGCGCGTCCTTCGAGAGAAGAGTTCTACAGCAGGGGGAGAAACGCTAAAAACAATCGCAGTTGACGAGTCGACCGGCAACCCCGCGGCCACACTACAGCTTGAAAAGCGCACAGGTTGCTGGATCTGTGGTGCCGTGCTGGACGCAATCTTCGGATTCTTGAGTAAGTATCAATACGAACTGACCATCAATCCGGATACGCAACGGGAGCACGCCGATAGGGGAGGATTCTGCCCGCTCCATACCTGGCAATATGAGAACCTCTCGTCTCCATACGGGGTGTGCACGGCATACCCGGAACTCGCGCATCGCAAGAGAACTAGAGCGATTCGCCTCGTTAGCCTCCGAAGCTGGTGGATCTCGTGAAGAAATGAAGAGTTTGCTAGCCACCCCGAGAACATGCCGGGTCTGCGACGTTCGAATTGATGCGGAAAAGAATGCAGTGAACAATGTAGCCGCGACCGTACACACTGCAACCGCATCAAGCGAACAACGTCTGCCCGCCTGCTGCCTTCCGCACCTGGCCATGGTTACAACGTCGCTCGGCGCTGGCCAACCCGCCCGGAATCTGCTTCACGCCCACGCGCGTCTACTGGAACGGACGGCGGAGGACCTGCAACGGTACGCGCTCCGGCACGACGCTCTGCGCCGCTACCTGACGAGCGAGGAAGAGCGCAGAGCGTCCAATTTGGCGTTGCTGCTGCTCACAGGTAACCGCAGCGTGAGCGCGCCCTGGGCTGTGGATTTCATTCTCTGAAGGCGCCAGGACATGACCGCACAGACGACCTGCAACTCACAACAATTTCCAATTACGCGATCAATGGATCTTTGCGCTAGCGTCTGCCCATGCGGTAATCGACGTATAGGATATGGGACTTGATCTGATCGCCCGCCCGGTACTGAGGGAGTTGCGCCATCTTCAGCATTTGGAGAATGGCACCTGGATTCCCATCGCTCCATTCGACAAGCGAGGGTAGAGTCGACTCGAGATTGGATGCCCACAGTTGAATTCTCTCTGCATCCCGCTGCGCGAACTCCAGTGCGATTTGGGGCGGCAAGTTCTTCAGTTCCAGGCGCTCAGACTTATTAGCACACAGCGGGCGAAGTGCACCAATATCTTCCATGTGCGGCGATCGCGATGCGAAGATTACTGGTGTCCGCCCATAATAATGCAAGCTCTTAATCATGCCGGTGACAATGCGAGACGGCGCATCGAGATGGTCGAGCACCATCAGAAAAGGGCGGGTATCAAGAGCCCGATGCACGATGCCCTTCAAAGAAGATGATGATAGTGCGCTAATATTTGCCGGAGTCTTGACCCTCTCGTCTGCAGAATGCAGTGCTTGGAGCAATCCGAGAAGGAATTCGCGCGGCGATCGCGTCTTCTCAACGTAGAGCGCAAGCGGTTGACTGTCGACAAACCTGCGCAACAAGCGCGATTTGCCCACGCCTTCCGGACCGAATACGAGCATGGATTTTCGCGCCCTCGCCTGGGCCCGGAGGCGGCCTAATTCCTCCTCGCGCTCGACACAACTCAGATATTCAAGGGTCGGCTCGCCTTGATTGGACGATAATGGCATCGCGGCTGTACCTCGTTCCGGAAAAAGCTAGCTGACATTGCCCTCGAAGTAACGCTCGTGGCTGGCGCGAATGATCTGCTGTGCTGCGTCCCGGTCTTTCCAGCCCAGTACCTGGGTCCGCTTACCTTGCCTGAACTTCTCGAAGGTTGCTAGTACTTCCTCGCTGTAGTCGGGTGCAGGGTAATATTTGCCGACCGTAATACGCTTTCCTTCTATAAGAAGTGAGTATCTGATTCCGCCGAGATTGTCTCTGAGCTTCTTCGTTTCGGCAACGAGCGCGGTGAAATCAGCCGACTCAGTGTAACTCGTCAGGAATTCGCGAAAGCAAAGGAAGCCGCGCGAGCCGAGGGCGGCGGGAGCCAGATCGTGCGCCAGGCACATGAGACCGCAGCAATAGATCTCTACAGCATTCAGGAAGAGTGCTTGCTTTTGGTATTTGTAGTAGAGTTTCTCCGCCAGTGCGAGGCAGGCCCGCATCTTCCTCATTTCATCGGCGAACGAGCGAATGTATTCAATGAGCGCAGGGTCTTCAAGATCGCGCAAAACATTCTGACGGTATTGAATGGCCTCGATACTCTTTAACGGAGCGTAGAAGAAGGGCTTCAGATTGTATTCGTCCCGGCCGGCCGTTATCGACTCGACAATCTGGTCAAGGTTCAGATCAGTAAAGAACTCGTGTGGTTCCTTGCAGTCAAGCTCTGCTCCGGTATCGCAATCATCGAATAGGATGCTGAGAAAGACACCTGAACCGGCGGTTCTCTGGCGAAGAACCGGCGCCTGGAGCTCGTTGTTCTGCGTGTCACTGTGGAGAATCGAAGATTGTGCGGTCTGAGATGGCACGGTTGGCTCCTCCGAGTTCTAGCCTCGTAGGAGTCATCTTCCCCTCGGGAAAGGGGCATTTAGAGTGGACTCCAACACCCGCCGATGATCAGGGTTCCCGGTTTCCTTGCATGCCTGTCATGCCTCCGGTGTCCTTCCCTTGAGACTCTTGCGCCACACTACCTTCCCATTGCGCAATGAATGGGATTAGACGAGTGCCGAAACGTCCCGTTCCAATCCGTTGAGCCGTTCAATTGCCGACTGTACGGCGGGAGTTCCTTCTTCTTTAACTTTCCGTGCCCGGTCAAGTGCCTGTACTGCAATGCGGCTGATTTCATGCAGCAGTTTGCGGATCTCGATCTGCAAGCGGTCCCGGCTTTCCTGAATGCGATTGAGAACATCGTTTTGTACGCGCGCGCTGTTAATTTCCAAAAGATACCGCAGAAACTCGCGAGCTTCGTTTGTGATTACTCTGCGTGCACCCACAAGCGGCAAAAAAACGTCGGCGAGCCAGCGCAAAGGCGATGGGGGATCAGCTGTGCTGAGAAATTTCTCGAAAGTGAAACTTGAACGCACGCGGAAGCCTTCCTCAGGATCGAGCGCATGGGGCATTCGCGTCAGTTCACTAAGGCCCGCATCCACCAGCTTTTTCAGAAAGCTGTTTCCCATCTCCACAAATCGAAAGGCCACGGCGCGATATTGGCGCTCGCCCTCTTCCTGCTCAGGTTTGAGCCAAGGCATTACCCTGCGGCGCGAGATCTCCTGGACGAGGTGCATCACTCGGCGTCGATAGTGCGGGCCAAAGCCGAGGGGCACGGATGGCAATTCCTCACCAAATTCCGTTTCAGATTCTGTCCACGCGGAAGCGAAGAACCGCTTGTGCCTTTCACCGAAGAGGTCCGAAATCCGGTGCAGCTCCGCCATAAAGAGGTAATCCAACTCGCGCATGGAGCGCTCAGCTTCGTTGATGGTTTCCCTCATGAGCTCGATTCGCCGTTCGGATTCTTCGATGGGCCGCTGGAGCGCATCTCGGTCCTCGCTGATGATAGCCAGCAGTTGTTCGCTTAAGCGCTGGAGGCCCCGGTCGCATGCGGCGTGAACGAGATTTCTGCCCGAGTCTTCAACGAGGCAATGCAAACTCGCCAGCAGTTTGTCCCAATCCCGCAACGGACCGCGGTCTTCCATCCGCTCGGCGGCACTCACCTCAAAGACCTCGCCCATCTGGCGATGCAGCTGCTTTTCCAGAATTTCGCGCGTGAACTTAGCCGCCGCCGCCCGCTCCGGATCGGTGGTGCGGTCGGCCTTGTTGATCACCAGGATTAGATCCTGAACTTCTTTGCCAACTGCTTCCACCAGCGTCAACTCCTCGCCCGCAATTGGCGGATCGGCTCCGACCACAACCAATGCTGCATCAATGTGAGGAATGAACGCCTGCGTGGTTGCCGTATTTCCAGTGAAGACCGAACCCAAACCCGGCGTATCCACAAAACACATACCCGAGGACAACAAAGGGCTGGGCACGAAGACTTCCGCTCCCTCCACGGCCTTTGTGTTTTCGGGATTCAGCTCTTCGGTCACGTATTCCTTCAAGTCGATCATGGCAATGTCCCGCCAGGCCCCGTCTCGCATGCGAACGCGCGCATGAACTTCGTCGCCAAACCGAATCACGGTAGGCACCGCCGTGACCGGAATAAACCCGGTCGGAACAACTTCGTGGCCGACAAGAGCGTTGAGCAGGGTCGATTTGCCTCGCTTGAATTGACCGACACAGGCTACATAGAAACGCCCTTCGGAGACCCGCGCTGCAAGCTCACGTGCTTCCTCGGCGACAGGCTCAGTTCCAAGTTCCTGAGCCAGTCTGCCGAGTCGCAACAGACGGGAGGCGCCATCCATATTTACGGATGTCTCAGTCGGAAGGCTGCCGTAATCTTGCACTGTCGAACTGCTCTTATATTCCTGCATCTGTTATTACCCTTGCGACCGAATACCTTCTGGGCTGCTCTGTAATTCGTCCATCCGGGTCCTGTTAGGCCTTCGTCGGTT
>PLST01000461.1:54688-56138 GCA_003164255.1 Acidobacteriaceae bacterium
CCCTCGATTCCTCGATACACCGAGGCGCCTGCCATCCCGAGTTCCATGCATTTGGCTACAATCGCCTGGTGCAGCGGCTTGCCCTGCCACTTGTCGCCTTCTCCGAAATGAATCCGTAACATGCGTGCCTGGAATTGGTCTTTCATAGTTGAGCCTCCGCTCATATAGAAGCGCTTCCCGCTCCGGGCACCGACTGGTCAACGTCCAGTGCGCGGTAGGAGTACTTGATGATGTCTACATCTGAAAGGACGACTAAACCTTCCTCCACCATCTGTTCCACGAGCGGAAGAAAGGATCGCAGCTTCTCTTCCGTGTCAACAGCTGAGAGCATGATTGAGCAGTCATGGGACAGGTGCAGGGCCTTGTCCTTGTGAATCCGCCGATGTGCTCCATAGCCGAGGATGCCGCGATAGACAGTGACGCCGGCAATGTCGTTCGCACGCATGGCTTCAACGAGTGCATTGTAAAGAGGCTTCTCCTTCCAGCGATCCGCTTCGCCGATATAGATTCGCATCATCTTTGCCTTGCCTTCGATCTTGAGGTGTGCAGGAAGGACCGGCTTTTTTGACTTCGACACCTGCGCGGGCTTTGCCACAGTGGTTTCCTGAAGCTCGATCATCCCCGTTCCGGCCAGTTCCTCAAGTTTTCCAAGAAGTTCGTTGACTTTCTCGCGGGATTCGACGAACTCAATCTTGAGAGGCAGGTGATCTGAAATCTCGACAATGCTGGCGGAGTGCATGTGATGATCCGCACCAAACCCCGCTACCCCTTTCAGCACAGTTGCGCCGGAGACGCCTCTGTAGAAGAGAAAGTCGAGAATGCTCGAATACGTTGGGATCCCATGATGCTTTGATCCCTCACTCAAATAGATTGAAACCTTCACTGCCTTTCCGGCATTCAACATATTTCCCCCTCAGGAATGTAGTCCGCGTTGCGAGACAAGGAACTCGGCAGCACGTCCGAGCGAACCCCAACCTGGTCTGTCTGCCTCCGGCTTGTCACGCAGACTTTGCAGCTCTTGCGTCAACTGTCGGCGGCAATGTTCGATGATCGTGTCGATGCGGGCGGCAACAACAGGCTGGACCTGATGCCGCAGTTTTATCCCGTGCGGGATGCACAATACCGGAGCTCCCCTCAGCCAATCGGAAACGTCTGCCCTGTTGATACAGCCGACGAATTCGCGAATCCGGCGGTCTTCTTCCGCAGTAACTTCCATGCAAATGTCACAGGCGGAGGCATCGCTGGAGATTTTAGCCGGATCGTCTACGAGATGGATGAACACCTCAGCCGCTGTCAAGGCGTTCTGTACTGCTGCCAGCCCCCAAGTGTGAAAATTGCACAAATGATGGATGTCATGTTCCGAATGATGTTGAAGGCGGGCCGCTTGATACTCCTTCAAAAAACGGCAGAAGGGGCATCCGGATTCCTGAAGCACGTCCAGGATCGATTG